>JADGDA010000039.1 GCA_015228695.1 Alphaproteobacteria bacterium | reverse complement strand
ACTGGCCGCCGTCTCGGCGCTGGCCCTGCTGGCGCTGACCACGCCGCCCTCCCGTCTGGTCGGGCTGCTGCGCCGGCTGGGCCTGCCGGCGGTGGTGGCCGACATGGCCCTCCTCACCTATCGCCTGCTGTTCGTGGTCGGCGACGCCGCCGCCACTGGAGCCCGGGCCCAGGCGTTCCGGCTGGGCTATCGCGGCTGGCGGCGGACGCTTCACTCCTTGTCCCTCCTGACGGTCGGGCTGTTGTCGAGAACGCTGGACCGCGCCCGTCGGATGGAGATCGGCCTAGCGGCGCGGGGCTATGCCGGAGCCCTGCCGGTACTGCCGGCCGGGCCGCACACGGGGATGGGGGAATGGATCGTGGCGGTGGGCCTGCCGGCGGTTCTTGTCCTGGCCGGATGGGGGCTCGCGTGGGGGAGGTGATCCTGGAGGCGCGGGGCCTCGTCCACCGCTATCCCGGCGGAGACGGGGATACGCTGCGGGGGCTCGACCTGCGGGTGACCGCCGGCCGCCGTCTTGCCCTGCTCGGCGCCAACGGAGCCGGAAAGACCACCTTGCTGCTGCATCTGAACGGCACCCTGCGCCCACGGGAGGGAACGGTCCTTCTGGATGGGCGGCCGGGACGCCACGACCCCGCCGGTCTGGCCGCGTGGCGGCAGACGGTGGGGCTGGTTCTGCAAGAGCCCGATGACCAACTGTTCGCGGCGAGCGTCGCCGAGGACGTCTCGTTCGGCCCTTTGAACCTCGGTTTGCCCGAGGATGAGGTGGCGCGACGGGTGAGCGAAACCCTGGAGGCGCTCCGGATCACCCCGCTTGGCCCCCGCCCGCCGCATCTGCTGTCCCACGGTCAGCGCAAGCGGGCGGCCATTGCCGGCATCCTCGCCATGCGCCCCCGGGTTCTGGTGCTGGACGAGCCCACCGCCGGACTCGATCACCTGGGAAAGGCCCACCTCCTCTCCACCCTGTCGCGTCTGGGAGAGGCGGGCGCCACCATCGTCTTTTCCACCCACGACGTCGATCTGGCCCACGCCTGGGCCGACGAGGCGGCGCTGTTCGCCGAGGGGCGGGTGCTGGGGCAGGGGCCGGCGACGGAGATTTTGGCCGACGTCGCCCTGCTCCAGTCCGCCCGGCTCGGGACCCCGGCGGTGGTGGCCCTGCGGCGCGCCGGGGTGTCGGTTCCCGACGGCGCGCGCAGCGTCGAGGAGTGGGTCGGAAACCGCCCTAATCGTCACCCATCTTCAGGGCATTGATGAAGGCGGTTTGCGGGATCTCGACCCGGCCGAACTGCCGCATCCGCTTCTTGCCTTCCTTCTGCTTATCCAAGAGCTTACGCTTGCGACTTACGTCGCCGCCGTAGCATTTGGCGGTCACGTCCTTGCTCATGGCGGAGATGGTCTCGCGGGCGATGACCCGTCCGCCGATGGCGGCCTGAATGGGAATCTTGAACAGGTGGCGCGGGATCAGTTCCTTCAGGCGGGCGCAAATCTGGCGGCCGCGCGCCTCGGCCTGACTGCGGTGGGCGATGAAGGCGAGCGCGTCCACCGGCTCGGCATTGACCAGGATCGAAATCTTGGCCAGTTCGCTTTCGGTATAGTCCGAAACCTCGTAGTCGAAACTCGCGTAGCCGCGCGAGATGGACTTCAGCCGGTCGTAGAAATCGAACACGATCTCGTTCAGCGGCAGCTTGTAAACCGCCATCGCCCGGTTGCCGGCATAGGTGAGATTGAGCTGGATGCCCCGCCGGTCGGTGCACAGGGTCAGCACCGGTCCCAGGTACTCGTCGGGAACCATGATGGTCGCCTTGACCCATGGCTCCTCGATACAGGCGATTTTGGCCGGATCGGGCATGTCGGCCGGGTTGTGCAGTTCCAGGGTCTCTCCGGCGGTGGTCTTGATGCGGTAGACGACGCTGGGGGCGGTGGTGATCAGGTCGAGATTGAATTCCCGCTCCAGCCGTTCCTGGATGATCTCCATGTGCAGGAGGCCGAGGAAGCCGCAGCGGAAGCCGAAGCCCAGGGCCGCGGAATTCTCGGGCACGAACTCGAAGCTGGCGTCGTTGAGGCGCAGCTTGGCCATGCTGTCGCGCAGCAGCTCGAAGTCGGAGGTGTCCACCGGAAACAGCCCGCAGAACACCACCGGCACGCTGGGCTTGAAGCCGGGCAGGGGAACGAGGGTCCGGCGCTTGTCCTCGGTGAGGGTGTCGCCGACCCGGCAGTCGGCGACGGTCTTGATTCCGGCGGTGATGCAGCCCAGTTCCCCCGGCCCCAGGGAATCGGTCTCGACCATCTTCGGGGTGAAATAGGCGACCCGGTCCACGGTGTAGACCGCATCGGCCGCCATCATTAGAATGCGCGCGCCTTTTTTCAGAACCCCATCCTTGATCCGCACCAGGATGACGACGCCCAGGTAGGAGTCGTACCAACTGTCCACCAGCAGAGCCTTCAGGGGTTCCCCGGCCTCTCCGGTCGGGGCGGGCAGGCGTTCGACCAGGGCTTCGAGGACGCCGTCGATGCCGATGCCGGTCTTGGCCGAAATCATCACCGCCTCGCTGGCGTCGAGGCCGATCACGTCCTCGATCTGCTGGCGGATGCTTTCGGTCACCTCTCGCGCGCGCACGGCGATCTTTTCCGATGCCGCCGCCAGTTCGCGGGTCTGGTTCTGGAAGGAGTCCCCGATCCGGGTCACCCGGTCGGTCACCTGATCGGCCACGATCTCCATGTCGTCGGTGCGCGCGGTGATCATGTCCCCCAGGGCGGAGAACCGCAGCGTCGCGCCGTCGGTGGCGTGGGTGAGGGAGTCGGCCTGACGCGCGAAGGTCTCCCCCATCTCGCGCATCCGGGTCATGGCCTGATCGGACGCGGTGGTGAGGGTCCGCGACTGTACCGTCAATCCTTCGTCGATGACCTGAACCCGCGTCATCACCCGCTCGGTGATCTGGTCGAGGTTGTTCGCCTGCTGCTGCATGGAGGCGGTCATGCGGCCGGTCCGCTCGTTCAGGCGCTCGGAGGCCCCCAGAAGCTCCTCGCTCTGCTTGTGGAACACCTCTCCCAGGACGACGGCGTGCTGGCGCAGGGCCTCGGCCATCGACTCCACGTCCTCGACGGCCTTGTTCGCGGTCTCGGCCAGGGCCTCCGACTGTTCCCGCACGGAGTGGCCGACCGCTTCCGCCTGCGCGATGGCGCGGTCGCCGATTTGGTCCAGGAATTCGCCCTGGGTCTGGAGCATGTGGGCGATCGCCTCGCCACGGCGCGCGGCATCGCTGGCTTTGGCGCTCAGGTCCTCGATGCTGGCTTGCAGGGTCGTGCCGATCTGGCGGGCGTTTTCCGAGGCGTTCTCGGAGGCGTTGTTCAGGCTGTCGGCCTGACGCCGGAGCACATCCTCCATTTCGCGCCCACGGCTGACGGCGACGTCGGCGGCCTGGACCAGCGACTGGACCTTCTGGAACAGCGCCTGGACGGTGTTGGTGGTGTCGCTCTCGACGCGGGCGGCGACGATGCTCAAGCTGTCGGTCTGGCGGCGCAGCAGCGCCTCCACCGCCTCCACTTGGCTGACCGCCTTCTGCGATGCCTCGGTCAGGTCGACGGATTGGCGGCGCAGGGCCTCGGTCACGGTTCTGACCCGCGCCTCGGCGGCCTGATCCGGATAGGTGAGGCGCGCCAGGTGTTCGTGCAGCGCCATCGCCTCGTTGCGGATATAGCTGCCACGGTCCAGATAGATCACCAGCAGCCACATCATGGCCAGCGGCAGGAACGCGCCGGCGACGAATCCGCCGAACTCGTGCGGGAGGAGAATCATCAGCTCGGACCAGCCGATGGACTCCGTGACGTAATACGCGAAAAGAATGGTCCAGACCACCGAAAGCACGGCCGCCAGGGCGCGGGTGCCGAAGCCGACCTTGCGTTGACGGGCGACGGTCTCGTGCCAGGGTTGGGATTCCAGGGGCGCGGGCGGGGGCGCGGGCGGCGTGGTATTGGCGATCAGGCTTTCGATGGAGGGAACGGGCGAGGGCGGCGCGGGGTCCCTCGGCGGTGCGGCCCTGGGGGGGGTCCTGCGTGTTGCCCCAAGGGAGGAGGCCCCAAGGGGGGAGGGCGTCGGCATGGGCGCGGAGACCCGCTTCGGCGGCGGCGGCGCCAAGGTCGGCATCGGTGTCGGCATCGGGGCCGGAATCGGCATCGGGTGCGAAGGATGGGCTTCCTCGTAGGCGTGGGGAACCCGATCCTCGTCCGTGAGGAGGATGGGTTCGATGTCGGCCGGATCGATCCGGGCCGTTTCCTCGACGTCTCCACCGAGATCGCCCGGCGGGGACGGCATCGCCCCGAGATCCCGATCGTGCGGTGTCTCGCCCATGTTGGTCACTCCTTCTTCCCGTCACGCCGCAAGGGGCGTGTCGACAACCGATACCGCATCAATTCGACGAGGACACGGGAACGCCGCGCTCGACCCGGCGCACCCTGAGCATGGACAGATACAGACACCCCAAGGCCCAGGCGAGAACGACGGCGAGGGAAACCGCGAACTCCGGGTCCCCCACGACCTGACCGGGCATGGCGTGAAAGGGAAGGCGCAACAGGGTCAACGCATGGCTCACCGGGTTGGCCAGCATGATCCAGTGCATCCAGCCGGGGACGTGGGTGATGGGGAACAGGGCGCCCGACAGCATCCACAGGGGCATCAGAAAAATCATCATGACGGCGTGGAAACCCGCCGTCGAGCGCATGCCCCAGGCCAGCAGAAACCCCAGGGAGGTGAACCCGACCGAGGTCAGGATCAGGATCGGGATCACCATCGCAAGGCTTGCCGGAGCAAGGGAGATTCCGACGAACGGGGCGATCAGGAGGAACAGGAGACTTTGCAGCATGGCGATGGCGGTCCCCCCCGCCACCTTGCCGAGGACGATGGCCATGCGCGGCACCGGCGCCACCAGAACCCCCTGGAGGAAGCCCTGGTCCCGGTCCTCGATGATGGTGATGGACGAGAAGATGCTGGCGAACAGCAACATCATCATCAAAACGCCCGGATAAAAGAATTCGAGGTAGGTCACCCCCTCCATTCCGGGGGGGCGGAACGATCCGGTGAAGCCGGAACCGAGGAACAGCCAGAACAGGAGCGGCTGGCCGATGCTGCCGATGACCCTGTGGGGCTGGCGGATGAAGCGGGTGTATTCCCGCCAGGCCAGGGAGATAACGACGCCCATCACGATCCGTTTCCCCCGTTCGCCCCGTTCGCCTTGATCCCGTTTCCCCCGGTGATGTGGATGAACACATCCTCCAGGGCCGGTTGCTTGATGGAGATGCTGTGAATTTCCGGCCGGTAGCGCGTCAGTATTCTTTCCAGCAGCGCCAGGGTCTCGGCCGGTTCCACCTCGTCGAGGCGGAGTTCGTCGCCGTGGCGCAGCGGAGTGAGTCCCAGTTCCGCGCTCAGGCGGTCCGCCAGAGCGGCCGGGTCCCGGGGCGAGATCACCACGACCTCGCGGCCGAGTTGTTCCCGCAACCGTTGCGGTGTGCCCTCGGCAAGAAGGACGCCGTCCTTCAGGATGGCGACGAAATCGGCGTCCTCGGCCTCGGAGAAGATGTGGGTCGTCATCAGCACGGTCATGGACCGCTCACGCTGCACCCGCCTCAGGACGTCGAGAAAATTGCGGCGGCTGGAAGGATCGAGACCCGTGGTCGGCTCGTCGAGAAGGAGCACCCGTGGTCTGGTCATCAGACACTTGGCGAGTTCGAGCTGGCGGGCCAGTCCGCCGGACAGGGTATCCACCCGGTCGCCCAGCCGGTTCCTGAGGTCGGACCACTCCAGGGCCTCCTCCCGGCGCAGGGCCGCCTCCGTTCCGCGCAGGCCGTAAAGGCGGGCGTGGATGGCCAGATTTTCGCCCACGCCGAGGTGTTTGTCCACGGCCGGGCTCTGGAACACCACGCCGAGGAGGCGGCGGACGGCCATCGGGTCGCGGGACAGGTCGTGTCCGGCGATTTCGACGCTTCCGCCGCTGGGCCGGGCCATGCCGCAGAGGATGCGGAACAGGGTTGACTTACCGCTTCCGTTCGGGCCGGACAGGATGCAGAAATGTCCTTCCCGCACCGAAAGATCGAGATTGCGCAGGGCCGCCCGCGGCGGCTGCTTGCGCGTGCCGGGGTAGGTATGGCTGAGATTCCTGATGTCGATCATGGCCCATGTATTTCACAGCTAGAGCGGCTGGTAAAGTGGTTCCAGAAACGGATCGCCTCCTTTGCGGGGCAGCCGGCCGCGCAGGGCGTCAGCGATGAGGCCGGCGGTGTTCAAGGGGGGATGGGTCCAGAAATCGAGGGGGGCGTTCCCCAGGGGGCGCGCCAGTCCCAGGGTGTACAACTCCGCATGGAGACGCTCGTGCTTGGGCGAGGCCCAGCCGGGGGGGGAAAAGATGTGGACCGGGCCAGTGGTCGCGCAGGATTCCGAGCACATGGACATGGAGTCCCCCGTTACCACCACCGCATCGGCCAATCCGAGATAGGCGAAATAGGGATTCTCCCCCTCGTCCCCCCATCGGTAGACGGACCGTGGACCCGGGACGGCCTCCAGCAGCGCCTCTTCCGCGTCCCGGCCGGTGCGGCGGCTGGTGGCGATCAGAACGGACCCGCCGGCGGCGAGCGCCGCCGTCCTCTCCCCCAGGTCGCGGGCGAGTTCGGGGCCGAACGGACGCCTGCGGGTGGCTCCGCCCACGATCAGGGCGATGAAGGGGCGCGGCAGCGCCGCGACGCGGCTTTCCCAGCGCAGGGCTTCCTGCCTCAGACGCTCCGGGGTGACCCGGTGGGGGGCGCCCGTGATCCTCAGCACGTTGGCCGACGGGGTCCCGAGGCGGTCATGGGTCGGGACGGCGATCAGGTCGAACTCATCCGAGCCGACGGCTCCCGGAAACATGATCTGGGCGAGAACGGCGCGCCCGCCGCTCCGCCGTTTGATCCACCGGGCGACCGGGGCGGTCCGGCGTCCGGCGGCAATGACGGCCTCCGGCCACGGCGGCGCCAAGTCCGGGCGCGAGTCTTCTTCAACCCCCATCAGGGTCGCGCCCAGCAGGACGTTGGGCAGACGGCCCAGAGCGCCGTAATGGATGGTCTTGACCGTGAACGGGAGTCCCAAAGCCTCGGCCACGCCGACGGCCTGGCTGACATTGCCGGCACGGTCGTCGGCCAGGACCCAGATGGTGGGGGCGTCGGCCATGTCGCGGTTCCCCGGATCACCTTGGAACGGGAGAGGTGCTTTTCGCCGGTATACGCCCGTGCGTCAAGCGGCTATAATCCGCCGCCCCAGTTCCATGGGGTCCATGAGGAGAGGTTTTCCATGTTCCGTTACGCGATCATCTGCGGCGTGCTGCTCGTCGCCGCCGCTCCCTTGGCCCAGGCGGCCGCGAAGAAGCCCCCCGCCTGCGCGGCCATATCCTTCCGTCCCCTCGCCACGGGGGCCTTGAACGAGGGGGACAACAGGGCCGGGCACTATCGCTCGCGATTCGGGTCCATCGACGTCATCGGTGGCGTGAAGGGCGGTCAGGTGACGGGCTATCGGCTGGAAGTCAACGGCAAGGCGGTTTCCCCTCTGAAGGGGGGCGTTCCGAAGTCGGCTCATGCCTGCCTCAACGCGAAGCACGTCAAGACCCCGCCGAAGCCCATCGACGGCGCCTGCGTCGGAGAGCGGTTCCGCGTCGTCATCGACAGCAGCGGGGAAAAGAAGACCATCATGCTGTTCGGCCTCGACGGCAGTGACTGGAAGTTGTGCGAGGCCGGCACTCCGCCCGGTTGACGGCCTGGGAGACGGCCCGGGGGGGGACAGGGAAGTCGGAGGAGAGGGAATGCAGTCCGTATCGCGCACGTCGGAGCAGAAACAGGCGGGTCTGACCGTGGCCCGGATTCTTCTGGAGATCGGAGCGGTCAATTTCCGCCCCGAGGAGCCCTACATCCTGACCTCGGGGTGGGCGAGTCCGGTCTACATCGACTGCCGCAAGGTGATTTCGTTCCCCCGCGCTCGCGGCACCATCTCGCAATTGGCCACCGCCGCCATTCTCCGCGAGGTCGGGCACGAATCACTCGACTCCATCGCGGGGGGGGGAGACCGCAGGCATTCCCTACGCCGCCTGGATCGCCGATCAGTTGTCGCTGCCCATGCTCTATGTGCGCAAGAAACCGAAGGGGTTCGGCCGCAACGCCCAGATCGAGGGGCACCTGAAGGACGGGCAGCGCGTGCTTTTGGTCGAGGACTTGGCCACCGACGGGGCGAGCAAGGTCAATTTCTGCGGCGCCCTCCGCTCCGCCGGGGCGGTGGTCGAGCATGCCCTGGTGGTGTTCTTCTACGGCGTGTTTCCGGGTGCGCTCAAGGCGCTTGAGGATGTCGGAATCGAGATGCACTACCTCTGCAACTGGTGGGATGTGCTGGAAGTGGCCGAGCAGCGCAGGATGTTCGACTCCTCGGCGCTCGAAGAGGTCCGCGCCTTCCTGCACGGCCCGGTCGCCTGGTCCGCCGACCATGGCGGACGGAGAGCCTTGGACTGATCCCGTCCTACTCCGGAAGGAGGAGGCGGCAGGTCAGTGGACCCGCGCGCCCGTCCCCCACCGGTCTTTCGTTCACGGCCACCAGGGGCCTGACGCCCAAGGCGTTGGTGACGAAGGCTTCCTCGGCACGCGGAAGGTCGCCGGGATCGAGAGGCGTTTCAACGGCGTCGAGCCGTGAAATCACCTCCGCCCGCCTGACGCCGGGAAGGGCTCCCTCCTCGACCGGAGGGGTCATGACCCGGCCTCCGATAACCAGGAACAGGTTGGCGATGGTGGTCTCGGCCAACCGGCCCGCCGTGTTCAGCAGTATGGCGTCCTCGGCGCCGCGTTCGGCGGCTTCCCGGCGCGCGAGCACGTTGTCCAGGACGGCGAGGCACTTGCAGCGCGACAGGGGCGAGTGCTCGTTGCGGCGGGTGACGGTGGCCACGACCGCGTAGAGCGGTCCCGCCGGGGGCGGCGGTGGTCCGGCGACAATCAACAGCGTCGGACTCGGTGATCCTGGAGGCAGCAGGCCGCGCGGGGCGGGGCCTCGGGTCAGGGTGAGACGAAGGACGGCATCGGCAAGTCCATTGGCCGCCGCCGTCGAGATCAGCGCCTCGGTCAGGGCGTCGTCGTCGAGGGGCACCGGCAGTCCGAGAAGGGAAGCACCGGCGCGCAGGCGTTTCAGGTGGGCGTCCAGCCGTTGCGGGATACCGGCCCGCACCCGGAGGGTCTCGAACAGGCCGTCGCTCAACGTGAACCCCCGGTCGGAGGGATCGATGCGCGTCAGCGCGTCGGGGGTCAGGATGCCGTTGAGGTAAACCTGCATCGGCATCACCCGGGCGGCCGGTCGGCGGTGTAGAGACGCAATTCCGTCTTGCGGCCGCGCGAATAGTTGAACCCCCCGATGGTCTCCAGCAGCTTGGGCGTCGCTCCGGAAGCCAGAAGGCCGGCGTCGAAGGCCGCCTGATCCGAGGGAGCGATCACCGCGATGGCTCCGGGATGGGCGGCGATGTGGCCCGCCGCGCCGTTCCCGCCTACAAGAAGGGTCCCGGTGCCCAGGAGAAAAACCAGACTGGGCTCGTGGAATCCGGCGCTCGCCACCGGAATGGAACGGTCGGGGGACAGGCGGTCCACCGCATCCTTCACCCGGCGGCTGAGCCAGAGCGAGTCCAGCCCGGGAAGCACGGCGGCGAAGACGGCCACATAGGCCACCGACGCTCCGGCCAAAGCCAGGACGGCGGCAGGAAGGAAGCGGCGGTTCCAGACGCGGGGAAGGGCGGCGGCCACGGCGAACCCCGCCCCCCCCGCCGCCGCCATCGACCATGGATCGAACCCGGAACCATGGAGGATCGGAGCCGCGACGAACGCCGCCGCCAGCGCGCCCCCGACCACCGCCCAGAGCACATAGAACCCACGGGCGGCACGCCCACTCAAAAGGTCGTAGGCATCTCCGCGCATGGAGAACAACGCGGCGGCGATCAGGAGGGTCAGCGCCGGATAGAGCGGCAGGGTGTAGTGGGGCAGCTTGGTGGGGACGGCCTCGAACACGATCCAGGCGGGGAGCGCCCAGGCCAGGCAGAAGCGCACACCGGACTCGCTCCGCTCACGCCAACTCCGCACCAGCGCCGGCCCCAGGAACAGGGATGCCGGCCATAGGGTCGCCGTCGCCAGAAGCAGATAATATCCGGGCCACGCGCCGTGGGATTCCTGGGCTCCGAGCAGCTTCGGCAAGAGGTCGCTCTTGACCGCCTCCCCGACGAAGCCGCCGTCCGTTGCCGCGCTCACCGCCGCAAGCCACGGCGCCACCACCGCCGCCGCCAGGGGAATCCCCATCAACGGCCGCAGCCCGATCAGCCAGCCGCAACGGCGGTCGGCGATGCAGAGGGCGAGGACCGTCAAGAGGGCGATGAAAGGAACGATCGGCCCCTTGATCAGCATCCCGGCACCCATCGCCAGCCAGAAGATCAGGGCGTCCCCGACCCCCGGCGTCCGGTTCGCGTAGAAGCGGCCGAGCGCCCCCTGGACCGCGACGACGCAGGCCAGCAGCACGGCGTCCGTCTTGGCCTGATGGGCCTCGGCGACCAGGATCAACGACCCCGCCAGCAGCACCGCGCCGACGAAGGCGATGCGCCGGTCAAACAGGAATGCGCCGAAACGGAAGGTCAGGAGAACCGCGAGCAAGGCTCCCAGCACCGAGGGCAGCCGATAGGGGGCGATGGCGGCATCCCCGGCTTCTCCCATGGCCGATACCGCCGCCGCCTGGAGCCAGTAAATGCCGACCGGTTTTTTGTTGCGCGCGGTGTCCTGATAACGGATGCGCACGAAGTCGCCGGTTTCCAGCATCTGGCGCGATGCCTGGGCAAAACGGGATTCATCCCGGTCGAGCGGCGGGATCGCGGATATTCCGGGCAGATAGAGGACGAGACAGAGAAGGCCCAGCGCCATATAGGGACGGACGCCGGTCAACAGGCGCTGCACGATGTCACCTCCGTCCCTGTGAGAAAAGCAGGCTACCGGGTGGGAACGGGAGTCTCGCCGCTGTAGTCATAGAAGCCCCGCCCCGTTTTGCGGCCAAGCCACCCGGCCTCGACGTATTTCACCAGCAGCGGGCAGGGGCGGTATTTGGTGTCGGCCAAGCCCTCGTGCAGCGTGCGCATGACGCTGAGGCAGGTGTCGAGGCCGATGAAATCCGCAAGTTCCAGGGGTCCCATCGGGTGATTGGCGCCAAGGCGCATGGCGACGTCGATGGCTTCCACGGTCCCGACCCCCTCGTGGAGGATGAAGACCGCCTCGTTGAGCAGGCTGAGCATGAGGCGGCTGGTGATGAAGGCGGGAAAGTCCTCCGACGGGACCGCCGTCTTGCCCAACTTGGCGACGAATTCCCCCGCTTCTTCCGTCGTTCTTTCCGCGGTGGCGATGCCTCGGATCATCTCGACCAGCCGCATCACCGGGACCGGATTCATGAAATGCAGGCCGATGAACCGCCGGGGCCGGTCGGTCGTGGTCGCCATCCGGGTGATGGAGATCGAGGACGTGTTGCTGGCGATGATCGCGTCGGGGGGGAGAACGGGGCACAGCTTGGCGAAGACCCCCCGCTTGGTGGCTTCGTCTTCGGTCACCGCCTCGATCACCAGATCGCAGTCCGAGAAGACGGCGTAATCGACGTCGCCACGCAATCGGGCCATCGCCGAGTTCTTTTCCGCCTCGCTGAGGGTTCCACGAGCCAGACGACGGGTCATGTCCCGGTCGATGGATGCGGTCGCCCGGTCGATAATCTCGTGGGAGAGGTCCAGCATCCGGACCTCGAACCCGGACAGCGCGGACACATGGGCAATGCCGCTCCCCATCTGGCCGACGCCCAGAACTCCGACCACGCGGATCATCGCCGTTCCTACTTGTCCAGTTCGGCCGCGAGTTCGGGCAGAACCTGGAACAGGTCCCCCACCAGACCGTAATCGGCAACCTGGAAGATCGGCGCTTCCGGGTCCTTGTTGACGGCGACGATGACCTTGCTGTCCTTCATGCCCGCCAGATGCTGGATGGCGCCGGAGATGCCGACCGCGATATAGAGGTCGGGCGCCACGATCTTGCCCGTCTGTCCCACCTGGAAATCGTTGGGGGCGTATCCCGCGTCCACCGCCGCCCGCGAGGCGCCCACCGCGCCTCCCAGCCGGTCGGCCACGCCGTCGAGGAGCTTGAAGTTCTCGGCGCCCTGCATGCCGCGTCCGCCGGACACGACGACGCGGGCGGCGGTCAGCTCGGGCCGCACCGAGCGGGACAGCTCGCCGGACACGAACACCGCCCCGCCCGCCGGAGGACCGGGAGGGATGATGTCGATGGCCGCGAGGCCGCCCGAGGACGGGGCGGGCTCAAAGGCGGAACCGCGCACGGTGATGACCTTGATGAAATCCTTCGACTGGACGGTCGCCAGGGCGTTGCCGGCGTAAATGGGGCGGACGAAGGTGTCCGGCGACTTGACGGCGATAATGTCGGCGATCGGCTGCACGTCCAGCAGGGCGGCCAGACGAGGCATGAAATTCTTGCCGAAGGTGGACGACGGCGCCAGGATGAACGGGTGGCGGTCGGCCATTTCCTTGACCAGAAGGGCCAGGGGCTCGGCAAGGAAATGGGCATAGCGCGGGTCATCGGCCAGGAACACCGTCTTGACCCCGACGATCCGGGTGGCGAATCCGGCGACGGCGGCGCACCCGTGACCGGCGACCAGGACATGAACGTCCTCGCCAAGCTGCAAGGCGGCCGTGACGGTGCGGAGGGTGGTCGGCTTCAGCGAGCCGTTGTCGTGCTCCGCGACAACCAATACGCTCATCGGATCACCTTTGCTTCGTTTTTGAGCTTGCCGACCAGTTCGGCGACGTTGGCGACCAGGATTCCCGGCTTCCGCTTCGGGGGCTCCTCGACCGACAGGGTGACGAGGCGCGGCGCGACGTTCACTCCCAGCGATTCAACGGTCACGGTGTCGATGGGCTTCTTTTTCGCCTTCATGATGTTCGGCAGGGTGGCGTAGCGCGGCTCGTTCAGGCGCAGGTCGACGCTGACGACCGTGGGCAGGCGTGTCTCGATGACCTCGAGTCCGCCGTCGACCTCGCGGGTTACGGTCGCCTTGCCCTCGGCGACGGACAGTTTCGAGGCGAAGGTGGCCTGGGGCCATCCCAGCAGAGCGGCCAGCATCTGGGCGGTCTGATTGGAGTCGTCGTCGATGGCCTGTTTGCCCAGAAGGATCAGGTCCGGCTTCTCCGTGCGGACCAGCGCGGCCAGCAGCTTCGCCACCGCGAGCGGCTGCAACTCCGCCTCCGTCCGCACCAGGATGCCGCGATCCGCGCCCATGGCGAGGGCCGTGCGGAGGGTTTCCTGGCACTGTTCCACGCCCATGCTGACGACGACGATCTCGCTCGCACCCCCGGATTCCTTGAGGCGGACGGCCTCCTCGACGGCGATTTCGTCGAAGGGGTTCATCGACATCTTGACGTTGGCGGTCTCGACGCCGGACTTGTCGGATTTCACGCGGATCGCCACGTTGTAGTCAACCACGCGCTTGACGGAGACGAGAAGCTTCATGCGTCCTCCCTGGACCGGCTGCGCGCGGAAACGGCACCCACGCGAGGTTGTGATTATCACTGATCGTGTTGCCCCACACAACAAGTCTCTGTCACTTTAAGCGGCCCGAACGCCGCACGTTCCGAAGGTTCCCATGACGACGACGCCCTTCGTCCTGCCGATTCCCTACGACGACGTCTCCGCCGCCCTTGCCCTGGCGGCGGGGGAGGAGGTCGGCGCGTTCCTGGATTCCTCGGACGGAACGGGGTGCTCCTACCTCGCCGTCGATCCGGTCCGGGTGATCGTCGCCGGAGAGAAGGGCGTCACGGTGAACGGCGCGCCGGTGGACGGGGACCCTTTCGCCGTTCTGGAACGGGAACTCGCCGGCCGCCGCCGCCGGGCGTTGCCCGGTCTGCCGCCGTTTCA
>JADGDA010000399.1 GCA_015228695.1 Alphaproteobacteria bacterium | reverse complement strand
CCCGCCGCCATGGCTTCGGCCCTTTCCGCGCCAGGCACCAGGGGCTTCTCGCCGATGGGGTGATCGGCGGGGAGAGGATTCTGGCCCTCAAGCCCCAGACTTACATGAACGAGTCCGGGCGTTCCGTGCGCGAGGCGGCGCATTTCCACAAGGTGGGGGTCGAGGGCGTCATCGTCCTTCACGACGAGTTGGACCTTGCCCCCGGCAAGGTGAGGGTGAAGGTCGGGGGCGGCTCCGCCGGTCACAACGGACTGCGCAGCATCGACGCCCACCTCGGCAACGGGTTCAAGCGGGTCCGGCTCGGCATCGGCCATCCCGGCGACCGGAGCCTCGTCACCCATTACGTCTTGCAGGACTTCGCCAAGGCGGAGGCGGAGTGGCTGTCCCCCCTGATCGAAGCCGTCGCCGACGCCTTTCCCCTCCTGACGAAGGGCGACGACGCCGGTTTTATGAGCCGGGTCGCGTTGCTGTCCACGACGGCGCGGTAGAAGAGCGTCGCACGCTTCCCCCCTTCCGCTCGAAGTGGCCGTAAACCCAAAGAGTGATCGCGATTCCCAGATAGCTGCCCATCACCACGTCGCTGAGGTAGTGGGCGGTGGTCAACATCCGGCTGAGGCTGACCAGAAGCGCCAGGGCGAGGTAGACCACGTCATAACGCGGATAGATCAGAAGCAGGGCGATCATGGCCGCCCAGATGGTCTGACTGTGGCCGGAGGGAAAGGAGTTCAGGAGCCATTGGCCGCTGAAGGGATAAAATCCGTACAGACCGTCCGCGAAAAGCCCCTGGGGCCGGGAGCGCCCGAACGCGAACTTGGCGAGCCGGAGCACCAGACCCGACGCCGCCAGGGAGACCAGAAAAAACAGCGCGCTGCGCCCGTGGGCGAGAAAAAACGCCGCCCGTTCCGGCGACGACGCCCTCCGGGACGCGATCCAGCATCCGACGAGACCCACCCCGCCCAGGATGTACCACGCCTGTCCCTCGCCCAATCGGGCGACGATCTTGAGGAAGCCCTCGATCTCCCCCGACACGGTGGCTTTCCAGAACACCGCCAGCGGACGGTCCAGAAACGCCATGCTGAAACCACAAAACGCGGCGACGCCCACGAACGACGACAGAGCGGGCCAGCGCCGCGCCCATCGGAGGACTTCAAGGAACGGAACGCCGTGACGCACGGGGCGCGGCCTTATTTCTTGGGCTCGCCGCCCTTGGCCGAGAAGAAACCGACCTCGAAGCGCTGGGCGGACTGGGAGGGCTGCTTGAGCAGGAGGCGGAACCCGACGTTTTCTCCCGACGCCAGGGAATCCTTCGACGCGGTCCCCAGGGATTCCTGCAACAGCACACCCTTGGCGTCGTAGAGGGACAGCCGCAACGTGGGAACGTCGAGGATTTTTCCCGTCGTGTTGGTGATCATCCCCTTGACCACCAGAACCTCGTCGCCATCCTGGGCCATCCGCTCGGGCTGAAGACCGGTCACCTTGAGACCGGCGCCGACGGGCTGGAGCGGGATATGGAGGGTCTCAAGGACCGTGGCCACGACGGGCCACCGGTTGGCGATCTCCGTCCGCATATACCACGCGCCGCCCAACGCGATCCCCACAATCCCCAGGAACCCGAACAGCCAGACCTTCGCCCGCCCCTTCTTGCCGCCCGACCGGCGGGGAGGGGGACCGGAGAAGACCTCGGGAATGGGCTCGGGCGCATCCCCGGAAAGGATGTCGTCCAGATCGAGGGCCCTGTCGTCCAGGTTCGGCCCCGTATCCTCGCGGGGTTCGGGCGAACCGAAGTCGAGGGACTGAAGGGGATCGTCGTCGGGAAACGTCCCGGAGGCGGAAGCCTCGGGCTCCGTCTCGGCAAACATATCCCGGGCGTCGGACTCGTCGGAGAAATGTCGGAGAAAAGCCCCTGCCTTCCTTCTCGTTTTTCCGTGTTCGCTTCATCATCGCTTCGACCTGTTCTTCCGATAGGAAATACTTTTGGTCGGGGTTTTCCTCTAAGATGTCCGATAAGGAATATCCTTTCTCGGTGCTGTGGGACGCCGAAATTTTGGCTGTCAAGCAATTCCCATTGACAGTCATACCCCATGCCATCCAAGACTTCGAGGATAATTTCGAAGGTTCTTCCTCCGTCGTGATTGAGGAGTCCTTTGACATTCTCAAAGAGTAAGTACGGTATCCCTTTGTCGCGAGCGAGTCTAAACATTTCAAAAGCGAGTGTCCCGCGGGTGTCATCCAAGGAGAATCC
>JADGDA010000398.1 GCA_015228695.1 Alphaproteobacteria bacterium | reverse complement strand
CAACGGCATCGACGAGTTGGCGGGCGAGATGGCTCATATCAGGTCCTCCCAGTGGGAATCCGAGGCATTTCGTGGGCCGACGGGACTTGTCGGCGGTGACGGGACGTCGTCCCGAGTCTCTCCCGTCAAAAAATCCGAGCCATTCTGCGGGGTCGCGGGAGGTGAGGGACTTTCGGGACTTCTGATCGGCTCCTCTACACGCGCGTATGTGCGCGCGTACGCGGGTGTGCGTGTGTGAAAGGAGGAAAAGTCCCTGAAGTCCCGAAGTCCCGTGGGGCCGCAGTTTTCCTCGGAATTTTCGACGGGACGTGTCAGGGACTTTTCGAGAAGTCCCGTCGTTGGCAAGCCTCGGATAACGTCCCTGAAGTCCCGTGCACTGCTGTTTTCTGTGTCGGTGGAGGTCGGTGAGAAGTCCCTGAAGTCCCGAAGTCCCGTTTCACTACCCGACGGCGTACGCACCGATGATGGCGCGGCGGCAATCGAGGCCAGGGTCCAGAGCTGTGAATGGTTGCGTTCACCAGCGAGCATCAGCCGCACCTGCTGTCCGGGAATGGCAAACATGCGATCGCGCATCCGCGCCAGAGCCCGTCCGAGGCGTGTGCGCTGAGATCGCTCGCTGCCGTCGCCGAGAGACAGGGGTGGTTCGCAGTCCAGCGCAATGGCATAGAGATCGGCGATGCCGACACCTTGGGCGCCGAAGCGTTCCCACCAAGCGGAGACGAAGGTGCGCCATATACCGCCTTCGGCGTCGGCCGCTTCGTACATCTCCTCGAGATTGCCGAGAAAGCCGGGAACGCCGGCCACGTCCAGGATGCCTCCCAGTGTTGCGGCCCAGGATTCAAAGCCGCCGATGGATCGCGCGTGATGGGGACGCCCGGCGCGGATCCATGCCTGGACCAGGGTCAGACAGGCGACGATCAGGTGCGACCGCCGCCCAGAGACCCAGGTGGTCAGATTGGCATGACGGAAGCCATCGCGCCGCCAGGGCTGGTCAACGCGGGCATCAAGGCGGATGCGCACCGATCGGCGGGCGATTTCGTTGGAGACTTGCGGGTTGTTGCCGGTGGCGATCCAGGCGCAACGTACCGGCAGGCGGGCCGTCTCGGAACGTCCGAGGATGCGGTCCTCCCAGTTGGTCGAGGTGATGGCGGCGGCAACCGAGGCGCTGTCCAAACGGCGGGTCAAGTTGTCGATCAGCAGCAGCGTGGGAGCCTGGCGCAGCTTGGCGGTGAGGCGCTTGCGCCACTCCTCCTCTTCGCGGCTTTCAACCATGATGGATGCTGGCGCGGCGGTGGTGATCTGGGCGATGGCCTCGACCATCAGCGACGCGCCGGTGCCGGGCGAAGGTTTCTCGATCAGGTGCAGAGGGGTTGGGCCGCTGATCATCGGCCGCACGAACGGCAACAGGAGCAGCGCCAGGGCGTGGGCGCGTTCCGCCTCCCCGGTAAACGGAAAATCTCCGAGCAAATCGTCGAGCAGAAGGCTGCGCGCAGCAGCAATTTCCGCAGATGAGGGACTGGCTGGCACGGGGGGCAAAGTGAATCCGGTTGGCGGCTCGTAGAGAAGGCGGGAGGATGGGTGGTAACCGGGTGTGGTGATCAACTTGCCATCACCGCCGAACACCGGCACCGCCACCACGCCTGCCAGCACCGGTACGTTTGGGTCGGGCGTCGCCAGCACATCCTTGAGCGCACCGGCAGGGGGATAGGCCGGGACCAGATCGCCGGTCTTGGCCTTCTTGAGCCAGGTGACCAGGCGAGCCAGAATGTGACGCACGCGATCCTCGGTAAGGGCGACCGGCATCGGGTGCCCATCGTCATCCCGCTCGACCCACGACAGGCGGGCGCCGCAACGGAACAGCCATGGCGGGGTGTTGGCGTCGTGGAGCACACGCCAGCATGCATCGGTCAAGTCGGCCAGGTTGCCGTTGTCGGCGCGCAGGACCGGAAGCTGGTGTGGGGCGGGGAAGCCGACCGGGCGGTGTTCGCCTGAAGAGGAATTGATATCGTCCGTCTTTGGCTCGGAAAGCCATTCCTCCGCCGCCTCGATACATGCCCGGACAGCCTCCGGCCCGTCGGCCAGCAGCATGTCGTTGAAGTCGTCACCGACGCGAGACGGCATGGCGATCCATACCTGGCGGCCCGCGGAATGGTGGCGGCGGGCGGCCCTCTCGGCGGCAGCAGGACCGGTCCCGGTGGTATCGTGATCGGCGAGGAGAACGACCCGTTTTACCTCGGGCGGCA
>JADGDA010000397.1 GCA_015228695.1 Alphaproteobacteria bacterium | reverse complement strand
GTCGAAGGGCGTCAATGCGCCGATTTCGAGCACGGCAAGAACATTGTCCTGATCGACGATGGGCGAAATCAGCACGGCCCGCACCGCCAACGTGCCGAGGCCCATGGTCACGACAACGGAATCGTCCTCCGGCAGGGATAGGGTCAGCCGTCTCCGGTCGCGCGCCGCCTGCCCGACAAGCCCCTGCCCCAGGGCAAAGCGATCCGTGTGGACCGAATCGTCGCAGCCATAGCCGCCGACCCGCCGGAGCGTCGTCCCATCGGCCTCGGCCACATACAGCGCCCCATAGACCAGCCCCAGAACGGGAGCCAGCTTGGCCGACAGGGTGTCGGCAAATTGCTCGAAGGACGACGCCGATTGCAGCGCGTGATCGATCTCTTCCAGCGACAGCTTGATCCCGCGCTGGATGTCCAGGGCCTGGGCGCCCCGTTGGAGAACCCGGATCGAATTGGCCATGACGCCGATTTCATTGCGTTGGCCGGTGTGCGGGACAACGATGTCGATCCGGCCCGCGGCCATGTCCTCGACGCACGTGCGCAAATCGTGCAGCGGCCGACGTATCGAGGCGCTCACGATCAGCCCGAAGCCAAGACTCGCCGCCAGACCGAAGGCGAGAAAATACGAAACAACAAGTTGTGATCTCTCGGAAATATCCCGGCTGTTTTTTACGCCGATTTTGGCGCTGTCATGCTTTGACTTTGCAATGTGATCCAGAGACTGGTCCGCCGCGACGATGGCGTTGTTGTAGTCGTTGCCGGCAAGGAATTTGGTTGCTTCTCCATCGGCAAAGGCGTCGCCCTTGTCGAGCAACCCGATGACGTGTTCCACGTTCTTCGAATAGATGGCGAACGCTGTATCGAAGGCGCGCAGCGCCTTTTCCCCCTCGACGAGAAAGATTCGCTTGCGTCCCTCGTCCATGTGCAGCCGGACCGAGGCTTCGGCGTCGCTGACGCTTTTTCTGGCGACGGCCCGTTCGCCGGCCGTGATGCTCATCGCCATCCAGCGCAGGTCCCGGCCCATCCGCGTCAGGTCGGCTTGTGCCGACAGGACATGAGAGACTCCGAGAAGGTCCTGTTCATAGGTTTTCTGGGTTGTCGCGCTCAGAGTGCGAATCGCCGCGAGGCTGGAGAGTCCCACAACCAGGGTAATCAGAAAGCCCGCTCCGATGGCGAGCAGAAGCTTCGCGTCAAGCGACAGGCGGTCCAATAAGTTCACGAGCTTTTTCATGGGGTCTCTCAAAGGCGGCATCCCATGGATGCGCGCGTCACGCCCGCGCGCGACGGTCCCGACGCGCCGGCCCCAACGCGCCGGTTACATGGAATTCAATTCTTGGTCAGCTTTTGATACTCTTCCGAATCGCGGACTTTCGCGATCATCGACCAGAGAGCATCGGCGGTCGCCCGATTGTTTTCGTAATAGGCGCGGCCGAAAATGAGAAAATACGGCTTTTCCGACAGGGGGGGCGAGACGATTTCGACCTTGTCGGCCAAATACGGTTTCATCAACGCAAACCGGGCCTCCCCCGTCAGCAACGCGACGGCCTCCACATGCCCGGCCCCAAAACGCCGGAGCAACGTCTCGGGGGTGTCCGAGTTGCTGTCGACCTTCGCCCCCCATTTGACGAGATCGGCGGCAATCGAGTAGGCCGCCTGGGTGCCGATCGCCCCGTTGAGGTTGCTGAACTTGTTGCCATCCCAGCCCACGGCGCTGCCCTTGAGACGGAGGAGCGTATAGCCGTCGACATGCAGCCGCCGGGAAGGGTCGGGCTTGCCGTCCGCCATCGGATAGACCGCATACGCCGCCCGTTCGTCCGAATAACTGGCCCCGAACGCCCCCTCGAAAACGCCGTTTTTGACGCCCTCCAGGCAACGTTTCCACGGCGCGCCGACCAGTTCCAGCGTGTTGCCCGTCCTCGCCGCCACCATGTCCAGGAGAACGATGTTCAAGCCTTTTCCATCCTTGACGATCCACGGATACTGCTCGCCATCGTCATGACAAAACGTCAGCGCGCGGGCGGGAAGGCTCGAAACGCACAGAACGAACGCCGCCACGATCCTCAGAAACGCCATGGAGAACATGTTCATGGGCACATCCCTATTCAAGACGGACAACCGAACCGCCGGCCAGGGTACGCCGCCAGGGTCGGCCGTTCAAGGGGACATCATCCGTCCAGCACGGCGATCGCTCGAACGGTTCTAATGTGGCGAGGGATTCCTCTGGCGGGCAAATTGTGATTCGTATGTGG
>JADGDA010000396.1 GCA_015228695.1 Alphaproteobacteria bacterium | reverse complement strand
AACTCTTCGATTTTCCGCCCGACCAGGGCGTCGATGGGGTGGCCGAACATGATCCCGGCCTGCGGATTGGCGAGAATGATCGCGCCCGGTTCGTCAAACACCAACATCCCGTCCGGCGCCGATTCGATGATGCCGCGATACCATGCCTCGGTTTCCCGCAGGTGGGTCTGCTGCTTCTGCAAGGTTTCCGCCTGCCGCCGCGTCCCCAGGTTGCGGACGAGAATTTCGAGATTCATCGATACCATCGGCAGCATGACGTCGAGCAGGGCACGGCCTTCGGCGTCAAGGGGCCGCAGCGCCGCCAGCACGATCACCCCAAGGGGCCTGTCCCCCTGCATGACGGGCAGCAACGTGACGGATTTGGGGGCCGCCTCCCCCGCTCCCCAGACGATGCGGATTCCGGAGCCCGGAGGGTCCTGGATCACGATGGGGGCCTTGTCCTTGGCGCACTGCCCGACCAGCCCCTGGCCGACGGCCACGCTCGTCAGTTCCCCGACGGGAACCCCATGCCCTCCGACCGGAACCAGCAACCGGCTGTCCTCGTCGAACGCATAGAACGCGCCGTAGTCGGCGCCCACCCGGGGCACCACATGGAGCATGAACACCCAGGCGAATTCGGCCAGCGACGTCGCCTTGTGCAGATCGGCGGAGACCTCCGCCAGATAGGATTTGACCGCGGAATCGCCTTCCAGCTTGCGGGTGTAGTTCAACAACTCCGCCTCGGCCCGCAGCCGTTCCCCGTTGGCGCGGCGCAGCCGGTGTTGCCAGACGAGAGCCAGCGCGCAGAGGGCGAAGGCAAGAAGGGAGCTTGCGGCCGCGATCACGGCCTTCCGGAACGGCGGCATCAGCGCGTCCAGGTCCCCCAGCAGCACCAGCGTCCACTCTCCGTGCGGATCGTTCCATCGCACCGGCGAATGGGCGACGGCGTGGCGGCGGCCGTCCACCACGGCGGTCCCGCCGCGGATGTCGAACGGCAGTTTTTTGGGCGTTCCGCTATCGAACGTGTGACCGAACTGCTTGAGGGCGCGAATGGCCTGAATCTGTTCCGGGGTCCGCTCCCCGGCATAATGCTCCAGCCAATCGTCGCGGTTGCTGGCGAACGTCACCTCCTGCGGGGAGAGCAGGAGCGCCGGCCCCGAGGGCCAGGCCCTCAACACGGAATCGACCCGTTCGAGATCGAGACGCGCGACCGTGGCACCGATGACGGACGACTTGGGCGACACCTCGCCGAACAGGGGGGCGGCGAAGTACAGCGACCTTTTGCCCGTGGTCGTGCCGATGGCCGCGTAGATGTTCTGCTTGCCCTGCATGGCGATTTGAAAATACGGGCGGAACTTGACGTCAACCCCCGCAAGGGGCTTTCCCATCGTGTACCAGCCGGACCGGATGATCCCGTCCCGGTTCACAAGGTAGATGCCGTTCGCCTGATACGTCTCGCCGATGGCCTGAAGAGTCTTCAGAACCCCCGGGTCCTCGATGGGGATTTCCCCCCGGACGACGCTCTTGGCGGGTTGGTCCACCACTCCCAGCGCGGCCACCGAGCCCATCACGTTGCCGTTCACGGTCACCGCCATGATTTCGACTGCGCGACGGACGGCCTCCGTCGCCAGGGTCTCCTTGTAATCGGATTCGGCGGAAACGCGGACCGTCTCGACCACCGCCGCGCCCACCGCGGCGGACAGCAACAGGGCGGCAAACCAGGGCAGAAGGCGACGGACGGACGGCGGTTCCGTCATGCCGGTTCCCGTTTCCCCTCCGGTCATAATGCCACGTCCAGGGCGCGCGCCAGTTCCGGCAACCGTTCCCGGGCGGCGTCATAGTCGCACTCCTCGACCGCCTTCAGGACTCCCTCGGCGGCCTTGCCGCAGCCCAGCGCGCGGAGGGGCCCGGCCAGACCCTCCGCCACCGCGCCCGCATCGGAATCGGACTCGGCCAGCAGGGCGTCCAACCGGCGCAGTTCCTTTTCGAGAGCGGCCCGGTCAACGGCCGCCGCCTCCGCCGGAACCCCCATCTCCATCTCCACGGCGCCCAGGCCCAGGCCGGCCGCAATGCGTTCCCGCAGGTCCGACAGTTCCCGTTCCATCTCCCGGATGGATGGGTCGAGCCCGTCCGCCTCCCCGTTCTTCAGCAAGGATTCGACCCGGGCGGCGCACTCGGCCATGCGGGACGCGCCAATGTTGCCTGCGAGCCCTTTCACGGTATGGGCCTCGCGGATGGCCGTCTCGTGGTCGCCGGCCTCGCGCGCC
>JADGDA010000395.1 GCA_015228695.1 Alphaproteobacteria bacterium | reverse complement strand
GGCGGATAAGGTGCGGCTATCCTCATCAATGATCGGGTTCGGCCGGCGGCGTGATGTTCGATATCAAGTGGATTCGGGAATTTCCCGAGGAATTCGACCGTGGCCTGATCCGTCGTGGATTGGCTCCCCTCTCCGGGCGGGTGCTCGGGGCCGAGCGGGAACGGCGGGCCGTGTTGACCGAGGCCCAGGAGATCCAGACCCGCCGCAATCGGCTGGCCAAGGAGATCGGCGCCGCCAAGGGCCGGGGGGAGGACGTGACCGCCCTGCTGGACGAGGTCGCTTCCGGAAAGGCCGCCCAGACCGGCGCCGAGGACCGCGCCCGCCGCCTGTCCGACGAGTTGGAGGGGCGGGACGGTCTTTTGATGACCATCCCCAACCTGCCGGCCCCCGATGTGCCGGATGGTCCCGACGAAAACGCCAACGTCGAATTGCGTCGGGTCGGAACCCCGCGCGCCTTCGACTTCCAGCCGAAGGAGCACGACGCCATCGGCTCCGGGCTCGGCCTGATGGATTTCGACCGGGCGGCGAGGCTGTCCGGGGCCCGGTTCGTGGTGCTCAAGGGCGCGCTGGCGCGGATGGAACGGGCCTTGGCCTCGTTCATGCTGGACCTGCACACCTCCGAGTTCGGCTACACCGAGGTCAATCCTCCCGCCCTGGTACGCGACGAGGCCCTGTTTGGAACCGGCCAGTTGCCCAAGTTCGCCGCCGACCTGTTCCGCACCACCGACGATTATTGGCTCATTCCCACCGCCGAGGTCCCCCTGACCAATCTGGCGGCGGGGGAGATTCTGGACGAGGCCGTCCTGCCCCTGCGCTATGCCGCGATGACTTGGTGCTTCCGCTCCGAGGCCGGGTCGGCCGGGAAGGACACTCGCGGCATGATCCGTCAGCACCAGTTCACCAAGGTGGAGATGGTCAGCCTGACCCACCCGGACCATTCCGGCGCGGAGCATGAACGCATGACCGGGTGCGCCGAGGAGGTGCTGAAGCGTCTGGGGCTGCCCTATCGGGTGATCGTGCTGTGTACCGGGGACATGGGGTTTTCGTCGCGCAAGACCTACGATATCGAGGTCTGGCTGCCGGGGCAGGGGCGGTACCGCGAGATTTCGAGCTGCTCCACCTGCGGCGATTTCCAGGCCCGCCGCATGAAGGCCCGGTTCCGTCCGGCCGGGGAGAAGGGGACGCGCTTCGTGCACACCTTGAACGGCTCCGGGCTGGCGGTCGGCCGCGCCCTGGTCGCGGTCCTGGAGAATTATCAGCGGGCCGACGGGTCCGTCGAGGTGCCCGCCGCGCTGCGGCCGTACATGGGCGGGCTGGAGGTCGTGGGCCATGTATAATCCGATTACCGATTTGTCGAAGGCGCGCATTCTGATTTCCAACGACGACGGCGTGGACGCCCACGGTCTGCGCCTGCTGGAAAAGATCGCGCGCACCCTGACCCGGGACGTATGGGTGGTGGCGCCCGAGAACGAGCAGAGCGGAGCTGGCCACTCCCTGACTCTGCACCGGCCGTTGCGGATTCGTCAGGTGGCGCGCCGCCGCTATGCGGTGGACGGGACGCCGACCGATTGCGTGCTGCTGGCGATCAACAAGATTCTCAAGGGGCATAAACCGGATCTGGTGTTGTCGGGGATCAATCGCGGCGGCAACCTGGGGGAGGACGTGCATTACTCCGGCACCGTCGCCGCCGCCATGGAAGGAACCCTGCTCGGGGTTCCCTCCATCGCCCTCAGCCAGTTGTACAAGTTTCCCCAGCCGGTGCGCTGGGGCACCTCGGAACACTTCGCCGCCGACGTCATCCGCCGGATCGCCGCCTCGGAGTGGCCGCAGCATGTGCTGATGAACGTCAACTTCCCCGACATGCCTCCGGCCGAGGTCAACGGGATCGAGGTCGTCCGCCAGGGAAAGCGCAAGATCGGCGATCAGTTGGAAGAACGCATCGACCCGCGCGGGCGCCCCTACATCTGGATCGGCGGCCAGCGCAACGAGGATCGCAACGCCCACGGGACCGACCTTGAAGCCATCTATCGGGGGTCCGTCACCGTGACGCCTTTGTGCGTGGATCTGACCGATCTGCGCACCATGGAGGCCCTGGAGAAGGTCTGCCGGTGAGCATCGAAGCCCGCAAGATACGGCTGATCATGGAATTGCGTCTGTCCGGGGTCGTCGACCTCCGGGTGCTGGCCGCGATCGAGCGCGTCCCGCGCGAGCAGTTCGTGCCCGAGCCGTTCCGCGACCGGGCGTACC
>JADGDA010000394.1 GCA_015228695.1 Alphaproteobacteria bacterium | reverse complement strand
GGTCCGTCACTCGGGCGCGCCGAAGGAAATCTTCCACCACAGCGACCCGAACCACCTGGACCACCTGATGTCCAAGCACCCGAAGGACCAGCCCAAGCTGGTGCTGTTTGAATCCGTCTATTCCATGGATGGCGACATCGCCCCCATCTCCGACATCTGCGATGTGGCGGAGCGCCATGGCGCTCTGACCTTCATCGACGAGGTCCATGCCGTCGGCATGTACGGCGCGCAGGGGTCCGGCGTGTCGGAGAGGGACGGCCAGCTCGACCGGATCGACGTCTATCAGGCGACCATGGCCAAGGCCATCGGCGTGGTGGGCGGGTTCATCGCCGGCTCGACCAACATGGTGGATTTCATCCGCAGTTTCGGCGACGGCTTCATCTTCTCCACGTCGCTTCCCCCCGGAGTGGCGGCGGCGGCGTTGGCCAGCGTGCGGTATCTGAGGGAAAACAACGAGATCCGGGTCCGCCATCAGGAGCGGGCGGCCACGCTGAAGCACCGTCTGCGCGAAGCCGGGCTGCCAGTGATGGCAAGCTCCATCAGCCACATCGTGCCGGTGATGGTCGGCGAGGCGGCCCTGTGCAAGCGGGCCAGCGATGAATTGCTGACCCGTCATGGCATCTATGTGCAGCCGATCAACTTTCCCACCGTCGCCATCGGGACCGAGCGGCTGCGCATCACGCCGACCCCCCTGCACGACGACGCCATGATGGATCATCTGGTGGCGGCGTTCGTCGATGTGTGGGACCGCCTGGGCATCGGCGGGAAAGCGGCCTGATACGGTTCCCGGACTTTCCGGGAACCGTATCAGGTGAATTCAGCGAGGAGGAACGGGCGTGAAGATTTTTTTCGGAATAGCGATCCTTTTCGGGATGGCGATCCTTGCCGGCCCGGCCGGAGCGGAACAGCCGGCCGCTCCATTGGTGGCCGGGTCCCCGGCCTCCGCCCTGCTGGCGGAGCGGTCGATGGGAAGCGACAAGGCTCCGATCACGATCATCGACTATTCGTCGCTGACCTGTCCCCACTGCGCCGACTTCCACATTCAGATCCTGCCCAGGATCAAAAAGGATTTCATCGAAAACGGGGCGGTGAGGCTGATTTATCGCGATTTCCCGCTCGACGGGGCGGCGATGGCGGGGGCGATGGTGGCGCGGTGCGCTCCGCCGCACCTCTATTTCCGGTTCCTGGACGCCCTGTTTGAAACCCAGGCCCAGTGGTCCCGCGCGCCCGATCCGGGCCGGAGCCTCGCCCGAGTAGCCCTCCTCGGCGGCATGAGCGCCAAGGAGGTGGAGGCCTGTCTGGACAACGGGCCGTTGCTGGAGGGCATCCAGGCGATCAAGGCCGAGGCCCACCGTAATCACGGCATCAATTCGACCCCGACCTTCATCATCAACGGGGTCAAGCATTCCATCGCCTCCTACGGCGCGTTCCTGGACATCGTGAATCCGCTGCTGGACGAGGCGAAGAAAAAGAAGCCGTAACGGAAACCGGCCGGTCAGGGCGAGGGCAGGACACGTCGCGGTGCTCCAATTCACCAAGCTGCGTCTGTCGGGCTTCAAGTCCTTCGTCGACCCGTCGGACCTGCTGGTCGAGCCGGGTTTGACGGGGATCGTCGGTCCCAACGGCTGCGGCAAGTCCAATCTGGTCGAGGCCCTGAAGTGGGTCATGGGGGAGACCTCCGCAAAGCAGATGCGCGGCGGGGGGATGGACGACGTCATCTTCGGCGGTACCGACCGGCGGCCTTCCCGCAACATCGCCGAGGTGACGGTTCACCTGGACAATTCGACCCGGACCGCCCCGGCCCTGTTCAACGAGTTCGTGGACCTGGAGGTCTCCCGCCGCATCGAGCGCGGTCTGGGGTCCGCATACAAGGTCAACGGCAAGGACGTGCGTGCGCGGGACGTGCAGCTTCTGTTCGCCGACGCCGCCACCGGGGCGCGCTCGACCGCCCTGGTCAGCCAGGGGCGGGTGAGCGTCCTCATCAACGCCAAGCCGTCCGAACGCCGCGCGCTGTTGGAGGAGGCGGCCGGAATCTCCGGCCTGCACAGCCGCCGTCACGAAGCCGAAATCCGTCTGCACGGCGCCGAGACCAACCTGGAGCGGCTGGAGGACGTGCTCGGGGCCCTGGACACCCAACTCCAGAGTCTGCGGCGTCAGGCCAGGCAGGCGGCGCGCTATCGGAGTCTCAGCGAGCAGATCCGCCGCGCCGAGGCCAGGGTGTTGCACCGGGCGTGGGTGGACGGCATCC
>JADGDA010000393.1 GCA_015228695.1 Alphaproteobacteria bacterium | reverse complement strand
AAGCTGGTGGGCCTATTACGAGCTGGGCTGGGGCGGATGGTGGTTCTGGGACCCGGTCGAGAACGCATCCCTCATCCCCTGGCTGGCGGGAACGGCCCTGCTGCATTCGGCCATCGTGGTGGAAAAGCGCGATTCCTTGAAATCGTGGACCATTCTGCTGGCCATCATCACTTTTTCCCTCAGCCTGCTGGGAACCTTCCTGGTGCGTTCGGGGGTGTTGACCTCGGTGCATGCCTTCGCCTCCGACCCGACCCGGGGCGTCTTCATTCTCGGGCTGCTGGCGGTGACCACCGGGGGATCGTTGCTGCTGTTCGCCCTGCGCGCCCCCGCGCTGCGCCAGGGCGGTCTGTTCGCCCCCATCTCCCGCGAGGGGGGACTGCTGCTCAACAACGTGCTGTTGAGCGCGGCGGCGGGAACGGTCCTGCTCGGCACCCTGTATCCCCTGTTCGCCGATACCTTCGACCTGGGCAAGGTGTCGGTGGGCGCGCCCTTCTTCAACGCCACCTTCCTTCCGCTGATGGTGCCCCTGGTGGTGGCGATGGCCGCCGGGCCGCTGCTGTCGTGGAAGCGGAGCGACGTCAGGGGCGTGGCGCTCCGGCTGTGGGCGGCGATGTCGGTCACCATCGCCATGTTCGTCGTGGTCTGGTTGCTGGCCGGGGGAAGCTGGGCCGCGCTGGGGGCGGCGGGAGGCATGGCCCTCGCCACATGGCTGCTGGTCGCCACCCTGACCGAATACGCCGAGCGCATCGGCCTTTCCCGGGTTCCCCTCGGGGAGTCCCTGCGCCGGGCCGCCGCCCTGCCGCGCGCCGCCCACGGCATGACCCTGGCCCATGCCGGGTTCGCCCTGGTGATCGCAGGAATCACCGGAGCCTCGTTCTGGAGCGTCGAGAAGATCCAGACCCTGCACCCCGGCGAAATGGTTTCGGCCGCCGGCTACGACTTCACCTTCCGGGGGACCGTCGAGAGCGAGGGGCCGAACTACGCGGCCACCCGCGGCACCATGGAAATCACCCGGAACGGCAAGCCCGTGGTCACCCTGTTCCCCGAACGGCGCCAATACGTACAGCCGCCGCAGCCGAGCACGGAAGCCGCCATCCACGGCAACGGGCTGTCCGATCTCTATACCGCCATCGGCGACGACGACGGCAAGGGCGGCACGGTGACCCGCATCTATTACAAGCCGCTGGTGCCGTGGCTGTGGATCGGGTCTCTGATGATGGCGCTCGGAGGCCTCGTGTCGCTGACCGACCGGCGGCACCGGATCGGCGCTCCGGTCAAACGTTCCCCCGTCCCCTCGCCGAAGGAAGCCTGAGATGCCGCGCCTCGGGTATCTCCTTCCGATCCTGATCTTCGTCGTCCTGCTCGTGGTGTTCACGGTGCGTCTGGTCGCGGTGCGCGAGGGGGATACCCCCAACCTGCTGCCCTCGGTGCTGATCGACCGTCCGGTGCCGACCTTCGCCCTGGAGCCCCTGCCCGGCCGGGAACGGCCTCTGAGCAGCGAACACCTGAAGGGTGCGGTCAGTCTGGTCAATATCTTCGGCTCGTGGTGCGTGGCCTGCGCGGCGGAGCACCCGATGCTGACGCGGATCCAGCAATCGGGGGAGGTGCCCATTCACGGCATCGACTGGCGCGACGATCCCCTGAAAGGGGCCGCTTGGCTCAAGCGCAACGGCGATCCCTACGACCGGGTCGGGCTGGACCCGGACAGCGCCGTCGCCATCGACTTCGGGGTGACCGGGGCCCCCGAGACCTTCGTCGTCGATGCCAAGGGCATCATCCGTTACAAGCACATCGGTCCCATCACCGAAGCCGACTGGACCCGCACCCTGCTGCCCCTGATCAAGGAGTTGCGCAAGTGAGGCGAGGGATACTCCCGTTCCTGGCGGCCCTTGTTCTCGCCTCCGCCGCCCCGGCGGTGGAGCCGCGGGAGATGCTGTCCGATCCGGCCCTGGAGGCCCGCGCCCGCGAGGTCAGCCTGGAACTGCGGTGCGTGGTGTGCCAGAACCAGTCCATCGACGACTCCAACGCCGAATTGGCCCATGACATGCGGGTCCTGGTCCGCAAGCGCATCGCGGCGGGCGACAGCAACCCGCAGGTCATCCAGTACCTCGTGGACCGCTACGGCGACTTCGTCACCCTGAAGCCTCCCTTCAAGGCATCGACCCTCGTCCTGTGGTTCGGGCCCCTGTTGCTTCTCGCGGCGGCGGTGTTCGCGGCGCGGACGTTTTTCCGCCGCCGCGCCGACTCCCCG
>JADGDA010000392.1 GCA_015228695.1 Alphaproteobacteria bacterium | reverse complement strand
CTTCTGAACCTCCTCTTCGAGCCGACGCCGGTTGGCCAGGAATTCGGCAGCAATTCGCACGAACGTTACGCTGGGGTCGTCAGGAACGACTAACTCGAGAAATTCCTCCATCTTCTTGTGGGGAATTTTGAATTCTGTTTCTATCGGCGCCATTTGCGCGCGCGCATCGCCGATATTCTGTTCCATGAGGACGCGGGCGCGTTCAGCCTCGACCGGCAATCCCGCCGCGCGATAAGCGTTGACTGTGGTTTGCAGCGCGGCCGATGCAAGCATGGCATCCCCGAGGCCAGCAAAATGTTCGAACGTGCGGCCTACCTCCTTGTGAAGCAGCCGAACATCGGTGGGATGTTTCAGTCGCGTATGGAGAGGAATGAGACGCTTTGCGGCATCAAAGAGAGCATGCGGATTGAACCGCTGCGGATCTTTGTCGCCATAGTAGCAGATAAGTGATTTAAGATCGTCAACGAGCTGCTGACGCTCTGCATCCGTGAGACGGGCATTCTTTTCATCGATCAATCTATCAAAGGCGAACCGCCACAGCGGGCCGTGCGTTTCGACTTCTTCACGGTGGAGCTGCAAAAGTGCGACGCGAGCGGAATCAATTCTCCTGAAATCCTTGATTATGATCGCGAGATCGAGCGCACGCAGGATGGCCATGAAACGGTCGTGCGGCTTAGGCCGGACGACTACAGGGACCGATGCGATGTAGGCGTCAATCGCAATACGGGCCATCTGAGGATCGCGACGGGTTTTGGCGATCACATTGCACAAATCCCAGGCGAGATCAGCGTAACGAGCATTTAGAACTGGATGGGTCAGTGTCTTGGCGCGTTGCGCCCATTGGGAAACGACTTGAGCGTCGGCATCGGCAATGTCGGGCAAATAGACAGTCTTGCCGTTCCTATCAGTGCCGGAACCCATGGGGCCGAAATACGTACCCCACGGGCTGTTGCTAGACCGCGTCTCGACAAGCGCGAACGCGAGCACCTCTGCCCAGGCACCAAAATTCTCGGACTCCGTTGGGTTTTGCAGGCCTGAGCGCGCCTTGTCCAATTCGCGCTTTACATCGTGTTCGGCGTATGGGCCCTTGGCATCGTTAAACTGCAAAATCACGGCGTCGATGGCGGGCGGCACCACAAGGTCAGGCATGCGGAATCGGCCTCCTGAGGTTCCGGTGACAGCGCTCTAAATTGGTCGGGTCCCGCAATTCCACTCGAACCGTCGAGGAGCCGCTTTATCGGAGCTGGTAGGCCGAGTGGCAGGCGATGCAGCGGCCGATGAGTCGGTCGATGTGGCCCAGGATCATCTCCCGCGTCTCGCCCTGATCGGCGGCCACGGCGATTTCGTCGAAGGCGTCGTGGACGTCGCGCCCCAGTTCCCTGAAACCCATCGGCAGTTTGAGCGCCAGGGAAGCGGGAACGGAACTGACCACCGATCCGCCGCTTCTGACGGCGGCGGCCCGGACGGCCTTCATGTCGTTGTCGGCAAGGCCACGGACAATGGATTGCAGGGATGCCAGCAGCACCTGCATCTCCCCCAGGACGAACGCGGTCTCGCCCGGATCGAGGACGACGGCGGTCCGCCCGTCATCCGTGGGCTCGGTGCGGCCGCGCACGAGCATGGCCCCAACGGCAACCGCCGTCGCCAACCAAAGGCCGATGGCGATCCACGACAGAACGGCGGCTCTCATCCGTAGCTCTTTCACATCCGGGCGCCCGTCGCGGGCTCGTGCCCGTCACGGGTTCTCAATCATCGGGAGGGGGTTGGCCGCGCGGGAACTCGGGTCCGTCGGCGGACCATGGGACCTTCGCCCGCCTCGGCCATGGCTGATCCGGCATCCAGGGCTCCCTCGGCGCAGGATGCCGCGCGGCGGCGGAGAGTCTCTCGGCTCCGCTCGATTCGCGGTCATCATCACGGGCGCCGCCGCGCGCATCGCGATCCGGGCGCGGCGCGGGGGGGAGCGCGTCCAGCCAGCCGGGCGGGCTGAACCCTCCGCCCCTGTCCGGGGTCACGGTCAGCAGTTGCGATCGTGTCGGAGCGGTCACCTGCCGGCTCGTAACGGAACTCCGCTCGGAGGAAGCGGGCGGCGGGGCGTTCTGGTGGCGCGGTCCCTCCATCATGGGCGCGGCTCCGCTCCCCCGCCCCGCCGTCATCCATGCCGGAGGCTGCGCATGGGCCGGTCGTTGCTGATAGGTGGTCCACGCCGGAGGCTGCGCGTAGGGTGGCCGCTGCTGGTAGGCGGTCCACGCCGGAGGC
>JADGDA010000391.1 GCA_015228695.1 Alphaproteobacteria bacterium | reverse complement strand
GGCCAAGTCGGACTTTCTCGCCACCATGAGCCACGAGATCCGCACTCCGATGAACGGGATCATCGGTATGGCGGAAATGCTGGAACAGACGGCGCTTTCCCCCGACCAGTCGAGCATGGCCTCGATCATCCGCGAGTCGGGGGCGCAACTGCTGGTCATCATCAATGATATCCTGGATTTTTCGAAGATCGAGGCCGGCAAGCTGGAACTGGAAGCGGTCCCCTTCTCCCCGAGCCGTCTGGTGGAGCAGGTGGCGGACCTGCTCGGCCCCCGTGCCCACGACCGGGGAAACCATCTCCTGAGCTACATTGACCCGAGGGTTCCCGATCATCTGGTGGGCGATCCCACCCGCGTCCGGCAGTTTCTGACCAACCTGATCGGCAATGCCATCAAGTTCACCGAATATGGCAGCGTCACCGTCGAGGTCCACCCCGAAACCGTGAGCGGGGACACGGCGACGCTGCTGTTCCGGATCATGGATACGGGCATCGGAATCGATGCGGAGGCGCAGAGGCGGCTGTTCCAACCCTTCACCCAGGCGGACGGATCGACAACCCGCCGGTTCGGCGGGACCGGTCTCGGTCTGTCGATCAGCCGGGCGTTGATCCACATGATGGGCGGCGATATCGGCGTGGAGAGCACCCCCGGCGTGGGGTCGACCTTCTGGGTCCGGGTCCCGTTCGGCGTCCGCTCCGAGCAGCGGGCTTCGTTCGAGGGACGGTTGGGCGGCGTAAGGGTCCTCGTCGTTTCGGAGAATCCCATTCTTCATGGAATCACGGAACGTTATCTGGCGTTCGCCGGGGCCGAGGTCGTGGGGACCGACTCCGCCGCCAAGGCCGTTGGCCTGCTGTCCGGGGACGCCGTCGCGCGGCGGCCGTTCTCCCTTATCCTGGCCGACGACGACCTTTCCTCGCGCGGAGCGGAAAAACTGGCGGCCGCCGGAGTCGGGGGAGGGGAGGGGAAGCCGAAATTCGCGGTGATGCTCGCCCGCGCCGACGTCACCCACGCGGACGCACGCTTCCCCGGCGTCCATGCCCTGCTGCCGAAACCCCTTTCCCGGCAGCAGCTTTGGATCGTGGCGGCGGAGGCGGCCGGTCTCGAACCCCCCGACTCGGCGTCGTCGATGGCGTCGCGTCCCGGGGACGATCGTAGTTTCGGCATCGGCTACCTGCCCCCCGACCCCGAATTGGCCCGCGGAAACGGCACGATGATCCTGATTGCCGAGGATAACCGCATCAATCAGGCCGTGATCCGGATGATGCTGGACCGGACCGGGCTTGCGGCCGACATCGTCGGGAACGGCCTGGAGGCCCTGGCCGCCATGGAGAAACAGGACTATGGGCTGCTTCTGACCGACTGCCACATGCCGGAGATGGACGGCTACGCCCTGGTCGCGAGGATTCGCGAAATGGAGCGGGCGAGCGGGCGTCACCTTCCGGTGATCGCGATCAGCGCCGACGTGTTGGCCAGCACCGCCGAGTCCTGCCACAGCACCGGCATGGATGCGTGCCTCAAAAAGCCTATCGGCATCGGCGACATCGAGTCCGTGGTGCGCCGGTTCCTTCCCCAGGCCCTGGAGCAACGGCGGGCCGCTCCCCGCGCCGGAACGGGGGCGGCCGTTCTTGACCTCTCCGGTCTCAGGGAGGTCGTCGGCGACGACGACGAGGCTCTGTCCTCCATTCTCGACGCCTTCGTGCACTCGACTCCGGCCCTGGTGGATGAACTCGAACGGGGAATCGCCGCCGGAGACATGGGCGCGGCCCGGGAGGCCGCGCACGCCATCAAGGGATCGGCAAGAATGGCGGGGGCCCTGCGTCTGGGGGAGATTTGCTCCGAGATTCAGGATCTGCTCGATCGTGGAGAGACCGCTCGGGCGGCTTCCCGCGCGCTGCTCGTGCGCCCGGCCCTGGCCGACGTCGCCACCGTGGGCCCTCCCCGCTCCACGCCCCGTGGGGCTTGGGTTGGCCCAGGCGAGAAGTAACGGCTTGTTCCGCACGCTAAGGTTTGGTATCATACGCCGACCGTCAAAGCGCGGTCGGCCCTATGGTGCACTCTGAAGGGGAGTAACTTCCATGCCTGGCCCAATTTCCATTTCCGCATCCATGCGCGCCAATCTGTTGGCGTTGCAGAACACGTCCATGTTGCAGGACATGACCCAGGAGAGGCTGGCGACCGGTAAAAAGGTCAACAGCGCCCTCGACAACCCGAGCAGCTATTTCACCGCTCAAAGCCTGAACAACCGCGCCGGCGATCTGAGCGA
>JADGDA010000390.1 GCA_015228695.1 Alphaproteobacteria bacterium | reverse complement strand
ACATGCTCGGCATAAAGCCGACCGATGGGGTCGCCCACCTCCTGGGCGATGGACGCGACCAACCCGCCGGCTTCGGCCCCGGCGCGCCGCAACGCGTCGGCCAGAAGCCGCTCCGTTCCTGGACGGCGCGCGGCCAGACGCGCCAGCACCGTGAGCGACGGACGGGTCAGGTCGCCGAAACGCCGTTCGACAGCGGCTCGCGATTGCCCATGCTGGCCGACGCACACCAATGAACCGGAAACGGACCCAGCCAAATCAGCCTCCCTCTCATCGTAGCAGGACATGGTCGCTACCTCCGCTACCCTCCGCTCCGGTGGCATGACGCCTGCGGGAACGGATATGATATATCCCCTTGAAAAAGATTCATATCCGGCCTGCGATGCGACTGCCTTTGCTAGACGCGACAACCGAGACGACAGGGATTGCGCCACCGTCTCGCGAAAGTTAGCCGAAGCCGAAACCGTGGACTGAGGGCATCATCCGGGCATTCATCATCGTCGGCCATATCCTGCCCAAGATCCCTGCCCTGTGGCAGCGGCAGGAAATTTACGAAGTGCCGCCTGTGAGACTTGGCTGAGCAGGTGATTCGACGCCCCATGTGGTCGAGCGCGTGCTTCTGGAAGGATGCCTCGTTCAGACTCCTGATGTAATCGCGGAAATCACCGGCGATGGCCGCGTGCTGTCGGCGATCGCCACGCTGCCCAGTTGCGGGCCATGGCCGAGTCGATCGCAGATCTAAGTGTTTCTGCCCATGATGACACGTGAAGATGATCGCCACCTGTCCCCAATGCCATTTCACCGTCGCAGAGTCGCACGATTCACGCAATATCGACCACGACGACAGAGCGTCCGCCCGTCCGCGTCGCAGCCCAAAATGCCATGCGACCAACGCATGGCGTGCGTAGAACGGGTAGGTTTGCGCCTTGCGGTTCACGGTTAAGCGATCGACGGTATCGAAATTTCGGTACATTCGTCATGTTTTGATCGACAGCAAGCTCCGCTTCTATGCTATGGCACTTGACGGAATCGGTACGTTTTGCCGTTGGTTATCAGCCCTTCCAGAAAATCCAGAGGGTTCCGTCTTGGTGGGGCGCATTTTACGCTTAACTCGCGCAGAAGGTGTTCATATTCGTTGCGCAAGTTGGTGGAGAATATCCCCGGATCATCGGAACCGACCACCACGTCGACCGGAGGAGAGTCACCAGTGAGGCCCAACCAACGGAAAACGTGGTGCTGGGAATAGTTCTGATAAACACTGATGCGGACATTGCTGGTTGGAAGAGTCTCTATGACAACACCCCGACGACCAATTTCGCCAAGAACGTGATCCTGAAGCCGGGTGAGAAGTTCGTCACTGAGCTTTTCTTTTGTGCTATCTATAACTGCAAGCTTGCGCCCCTTCTCTATTGTTTCTGGTGAATGATAGCGGCGGAACAGGTCGAAGGCTGCAGGATTGCTCGTTTTCTCCGTGTCGAATAGGTCAAATTCCGCCGTCAGCGCGTCGTCCATGATGTTGATACGCCCACCCATGCGGTAGAGGCACAGCGGGTCAAGATGGCGCAAACTCCATGCCTCGTACAATAGGTCTGGGGGGTGCGACTGGTCATAGATGGCCCGACTCAAGATGGAAATTTCGCTGTCAATCAACGGCAGAAGTGCTGTGCCGCCGTTCGCCTCAAGCAAGAGGCGACGAACGACAGTAAGATCGTCCAGCCTATCCTGGCGAGTCATCACCACGTTCCGACCCATGACTTCGCGCCACAATCCTGGGTCAATTCCGATGGCGGAGCCGTGTCCAATGCGATTGCCGCTCCTCAGCCCCAGAAATGTCAACGCCTCGTAAACGGCGCGAATCCCCGACAGGAGATGAATGAAATCCTCACCAACATGGTACGTGAAGTTGTCTTGCCTGTCAAAGCGCAGTTGCCGATAGAGAGGAGCGAACACCTCCGGCCCGGCGTGAAGCTCGTTGGCGGCACAATCAAAACCGGTGAGATAGCGGCGAAGATGAGGATAATGCCGACTCACCGCGATCAGAGCACGGCGTTGGTGATAAAGGTCCCGGCGCAGTCTGTAGTGGCGACAAACGTATGCGGGGTTCTGTTTGTCTGGTTTCTTGATGAAATGGCCGACCAGTCCAAGGCGCAGCCTTTTGCCGGACGGCTCTGTCCATGGGTCGGCACCGCCTTCGCCGGCCAATACCTTTTGCAACGTCTCGTCTTTCGGCAGCTTGGGTTCATGAAAGGATCGATATCCATGGATGA
>JADGDA010000038.1 GCA_015228695.1 Alphaproteobacteria bacterium | reverse complement strand
CCCCCCACTTTTCGCACCGGGCGCGGCACCCCCCCCGGGCCCTCCCCCCCCCCCCCCCCCCCGCAACGGGCACGATCACTGGCCAGATAATGCGCAGGAACCCACCCCTCGCTGAATTGACTTGGTTGCGCACCGGGTTCGAGTTGATGCCATCCACCTTTGAAAGCAATCGACTTCACGGCCAGACAGGCATCGACCATGCCAGACAGGGGAGCATCGGCATCCGGTTCGGCCCACACATAGGCCTCCTGGGTCAGGTAGTAGACGGAGCCAGGAGCATATGCAGCAGACCCGTTACCGCTGATAACGAACTCGCCCCGCTCCCAGTTGCTCAACGTATGGCCAATTGCTGCGGCTAACGTTGGCAGGTCGGTTGCGGTGACGGTATCGGGTAGCGGGTCTGCACCAACTGAAGAGAATACACGACCGGCGGCATTCTGCAATTCGGCGTAGGCTGCGTCCCGCTGCAACTCGGTGAACAGCGCCCGGCTCAACCGACGAACCGCTTCCTGCCCATTTTCCGCACGCAACGCCACCGCCGTGTCAGTCTGGGCTTGCAGCTTTCCCGCCAAATCGAATAATTCCCGAGTCAGCGTGAAATCCTCCTGCGCTTGACGGAAACGGATGTACGCAACGTTGACCTGAGTCAACACGGCCATGCCAAGCGCAAGACGACGTTTGCGCTCCAACTCCTCACGCGCCTCCGCCAGCTTGACCTGCTGCGGCCCGCTCGCCAGACTGATGAGGTTCCAGCTCAGTTTAAGCCCCCCTTCCATCCAGCTCTGATTGTAGAGATAGCTATTGCCGTTGTATTGGAAATCGGCGTTCATCTCCAAACCCGGTAACATTCGCAGAATGGCCTTGCGCGTTTCGGCAACGCCGATCCTCTCCTGGTAGTCCTGTTCCCGCAGTTCCGGGCGATTGACGAGAGCTGTTCCTTGCAGAAGCTCAATGTCTTTCGGGATACCGGGAACCTCCACAGCCTCAAGCGGCGGGGCCAGAGTGAACGGGGTTCCCGGCGGCAAGTTCATCAGCGTGCTGATTTCAGTTTTTGCCAGAACGAGATCGCGTTGGAGTTGGCCAATCTGGCGTAACGTATCCATCAGCGTCATTTGGTATTCGAGTGCCTGTATAGGTGGTTGTAAACCACGCCCCAGGGCGGCGCGGGAATTCTCGAGTGCCCGCAACACTTCGGTACGAAATGCCTCCACCCTCGGCAGCAGTCGTTGGGCACTGACAGCTTTCCAATAGCTATAGCGCACGTCCTGGATGATATTTTGCACCACCTTGCGGCGTCTCTCGTCGGCCACCAGTTTGCGATCCATCTGCTGCTTGGTGCGCAGGTACGTGACACCGAAATCCAGCACGTTCCAAGCCATGGACAGGCTGGCTGTCTCAAACTCTTTTTCAGTCGACGTCGAATTTTCGAGAGACTGTACCCCCGTGCTCAGGGATCGCGAGTTGGAGGCGTTTTCATTGTTGCGCGCCGTATAGCCGGCGTTGGCTGTCATTCGGGGCAGCAAATCCCAATGGGTCAGGTCGGCCTCGCCTTGCGACAGTGCTGTCTCCATCACCTTCAGACGATAGTCGAGATTGTGCTTGACTGCCCGCGCCATCGCCTCCTCAAGCGAGACCGGCCCGGTCACTGGTTCCAGTTCGGCAGCCAATATCTCCCGGTCTGCGGCAATGCGGGCTGTGACCTGTTCGTTGGTCAGGGGTTCCGGCACGGCACAACCAGCCAACCCTAACCACAGGATACTCAGCAGAAACCACCGCCCACGATGTGGATATCCACGTTCCGCCCACACCGTCACGCCCCTCGTTCCCCCGATGGCAATTGGCATCATGCCCTCGCCACGGTGCCGAAACCCTGACCATTCCGGTCCATCGCCGCAGCCAGCAACGCCGCCTCTGCAAGTTGTGGACGCGAAGCCATCGCGCGGACCTGGTCGCTAAAACTACGAGGACCGGATATCTTGCCTGCGACAGTTCTGTCGTTTGCCCCCTCAAGTCCGGCTCCCTTACCGGGAACGGCTTTGACCTTGTCCTTTGCGGTCCCGTCGTTGGCACCGTCCGCGTTTCCGCCATCACCGGTTTGGGGAGCATTGTTGGGGGCGGGATTACCCTGCGCAGCACCGTCCTCTCCGGTCTTTGCCGCAGCAGCACCCTCACCGCCCACCTTGACCTGAGCAGCGACCCCAGCGCCTTCAGCCGGCATTTCTCCAGTGCTGCCGGGGCCTGTTGTCGATATGCCTCCCCCTTCAGACGGCGAGCCGAACGGAGATCCCCCCGCTCCTGCCCCTCCAACAGTTCCACCGGCAAAGCCGCCCATCCCGCCTCCCATCCCACCGGGCAGACCGCCACCTGCCGGGTTCATCGGGCTACCGAACTGCGCCGATTGGACAACCGCCGCAGGTGTCGAGAAGGCGCTGGAAAAACCCGACGACGAGCCAAAAAAGGATGTGGCGACGGCTGACCCGGAGGAGGAGTATCCCAAGCCTCCTGAACTTGATGACAAGGTTCCGCCGTCACCCTTTAGAATTGTGCCAATGACTCCGGTGGACATACTGCTGCCGCTCAAGACGGTACCGATAACCCCGGTTGGTACACTGTTGCCGCTCAAGACCGCGCCAGCAGTTCCGGCGAACACGCTGTTACTGATTCCGTATGCGTTCCCGTTACCATTCACAATCCCGTATGCGTTCCCGTTGCCGCTTCCATTCCCCTTGCCGTTACCGCTATCTGGGCGCGGAGGAATGCTCGGTGGCGTGGGCACTGATTGTGCCGCATCAACGTTAATTGCGAAGCTATCACCAACCGAAAGCCCACTGGTGTCGGTCGCGGTCACCTTGGCGCTGATGGTGCCCGTATCCGTCGGCATGCCCGAAAACGTCCGCGTTGCTGGATTAAAGGTCAGCCACGCCGGCAGGGCCGAGCCGTTCGCCAACGTTGCCGAGTACGTCAGGGTGTCGCCCGCATCCACGTCGGCAAAAACACTGCTTGCTACCTGGTAGCTGAAGGCGCTCCCAACGACCGCAGTCCGGTCGGGCACGGAACCGGCTGCTGTCGGGGCATGATCCGAGATTCTGACGGCAATGTTATCAAATTTGGAGACATATTCACCGTTCCCGCTATCGTAACTGATGCCCTCCTGTTCCGTGCGGATGTAAAACTGGTCATACGGTGCCGTCAATTGCGTCACGCTGGCGGTGATCTGTGAGGACGTGCTCCCATTGGAAACAGATGCAACTATATTGGAGCCAGTCATGCTCATATGCACGCTGTATACTGTTCCGTAATTGAGCTGGAATGGAAGGCTTAGAGTGGCAAGTTGCGTCGTTACGTCGTCGTAATGCTGCACGACACTGATCGTCGAGTTGCTGTATGAATGCGAGCTTCGCCCCAACGCTACGGCAATTCCTTCGATCGGGGCGGGCACGTACCTGTTGTCGCTGAATGGGCTTTCAAAGCCATCGGCTCCCTGGGCCGCAGACATCAGCCCCGCCTCGAAAAACGTCCTCGCATCCTGGTTTGGCGTGTACGTGAAGTCGATCGTCGTGCCGCTGTACACAGGAACAGAAGCAGCCAGCGGCGTATAAACATAGGTGTCGGGGTTTCCGTATCCCCAGGGCGCGGAAGCGGGCCTCTGTGCATGCGTTACGTAATGAATGGCCAAGCCATTTCCATTCACTTCCGTGTACGTTTGGCCATAAAAACCAGAATCCGTGAGCGCCTGTCGGCCCTGCACCCAGTCCCTACCTATATTGAGGGAACTTTGTCTGTTGAAGTCGTCCTGAAGAAGGGTCGATGTTGGATTGACAATAACGTCGAACGTATCGCTCGCGGAAAGTCCACTGGTGTCGGTCGCGGTCACCTTGACGCTGATGGTGCCCACATCCGTCGGCATGCCCGAAAACGTCCGCGTTGCTGGATTAAAGGTCAGCCACGCCGGCAGGGCCGAGCCGTTCGCCAACGTTGCCGAGTACGTCAGGGTGTCGCCCGCATCCACGTCGGCAAAAACACTGCTTGCCACCTGGTAGCTGAAGGCGCTTCCAACGACCGCAGTCCGGTCGGGCACGGAACCGGCTGCTGTCGGTGCGTCATTGATGGCATCGACGGTGATATTCACCGTCGCCCCGGAAGCAGCGTAAGCGGTGCCGTCGCTGACGTTGTAGGTGAAGCTTGAAGCACCATTCCAGTCGGCGGTGGGCGTAAAGGTGAGATTGCCCAGGTTGGCAGCGGCGATCTCCTGGTTCAGCGCCACCGCCGTCCCGGAAAGGGCCAGCGTGCCGTGTGCGGGAAGCGACGTGATCATCACCTTGGCTAGGCTATCGCCGTCCACATCCGAAAAGGCTGCCGTGAAGTTTGCCGCAGTAAAGGCAATGGCCGTGTCCTCATTGCCTGAACGGCTGACGTTCGCCACCGTCGGGGCGTCGTTGACGGCGTTGACGATGATATTCACCGTTGCGCCGGAAACGGCGTAAACGGTGCCGTCGTTGGCGTTATAGGTGAAACTCGTAGCGCCGTTCCAGTCGGCGGCGGGTGTGAAGGTCAAATTAGCCAAGTTGGCGGCAGTGATCTCCTGGTTCAGCGTCACCGCCGCGCCCGAAAGCGCCAACGTGCCGTGCGCGGGAAGAGACGTGATCATCACCTTGGCTAGGCTATCTACGTCCACATCCGAAAAGGCTGCCGTGAAATTTGCCGCAGTGAAGACGATGACCGTATCCTCATTGCCTGAACGGCTGATGTCGGACACGGTTGGAACATCGTTGACGGCGCTCACCGTGATATTCACCGTCGCGCCGGTAGCGGCGTAAGCGGTGCCATCACTGACGTTGTAGGTAAAGCTGGAAGCACCATTCCAGTCGGCGGAGGGCGTGAAGGTCAGGTTGCCCAGGTTGGCGGCGGCAATCTCCTGGTTCAGCGTCACCGCCGTCCCGGAAAGCGCCAGCGTGCCGTGTGCGGGAAGCGACGTAATCATCACCATGGCTAGGCTATCGCCGTCCACATCCGAAAAGGCTGCCGTGAAGTTCGCCGTAGTGAAGGCAATGGCCGTGTCTTCATTGACTGAACGGCTGATGTCGGCCCCCGCCGGAGCGTGCTCGACGCCGACTACATTGTAGTCCTGGTATGCCGTCCCGGAATACCCACCACCGCCACCACTGCCGTAATAAGTCCCATCATGTCCACGAGATCCGACCGCACCTCCAGAAATGTACCCCCAACCGTCAGCAGCATGATTATCTTCGCCAGGTTGTCCAGGAGCACCGCCACGCCCGCCAACGCCACCACTTGCCGCGCTCGCCCCCCCTCCGCCTTCCCCAGATATCCCAATGTTATTAGAAAACGAGACACCGGTTAAAACAACTTTTCCACCCGCATTGTACACTCCCCCAGAAGCATCACCCCCTTTTCCTCCTGCTCCGCCACCCCCAAAACTCAGAAAAGTTGAATTGTAACCACTCCAATAGAAGTTTTGAATACCATAGCCTCCACCCCCACCATGTCCGCCTTGCGCTGTATTTCCAGTAATGAAGCTATTGCTCAAATATAGAGTACCAGCGTTGTATATGCCTCCGCCAGCGCTACCACCATTTCCTCCATTTTGTCCCTCGCCACGTCCAATCGCTCCATTTAGTACACTAGAATAGTAATAATCAGATGACTGACCAACAATTTCCGGCGCATTGCGGCCAGATAGGCCATTTGCCCCATCAGCACCGACACCATACCCATTCGTAATAATTAATCCATCTATATATACTATAGAGTTTGATTGTATAACAAAAACTGTGATATCACCACTATCTGTGTAATTGTTTCCATTTCTATCGCCGCTGACAGTGATGTCAGGATGACCGTCACCATTGATATCCCCCTCAATGGTGAGGTTCTTAGCAATGCTAAGTGAGCCGCCGGGAAGCCGGATTATCTGTCCAGACAGACTTTCCGAAAAATGTATGGTATCGCCACTGGCAGCATCAGTGATAGCTTGCCGCAATGATCCCACGCCGTCGTTGTAAGCGTTAGTAACCGTCAAGGTCGACAAATCAAAGCCATAGGCCACCTGGGCTTCCGGAATTAGAACCGATACCGCTTCGATAGGCCCAGCAGTCCTCTCCAAAGTCCAATTGCCGCTAATGCCGGAAATGTCCGTGGATGATGCCACGTCGGCACCCGTCGCCAAAGCAAGCTGCTGAGCAAAGTGAGCGCCATCCGCACCCCGGCCCACATCGCACCCGTAAATCAGCAGGTCTCCCCCAGCCTTCATGGACGCGCCGATTCCGGCCAGCTCGGCCTGAGCCACGGGGGTGGCAAGCGTGGCTTCGTTCACTCTGTCGGAGCCAAGGTAGAGCACGGCCTCGGCACCGTGCGAGAGCACATGAATGGCGTCATAACCGGAGTGCGACTCCGCCCACTTGGCCATTTGGGCCAGTCCGCTCTGGCCGCCGTCAATCAGGTCGATTTCGACGCCCGACCGAACACCTGCCACCAATTGCTGCCAATCGGCGACCGAGGTGTCGACGAACGCCACCTCCTTCTTCCCGCCATCTTGCGACGGGTCGGCGGCGCGCACCTGGACCGGCGTCGGCACATCAGGGACTAACGCCTCCGCCGCGGCATCGGGAGCCGCGTGCGCGGCCTCTGCAACATGTGCCGCAGTCTCCACGGCCGCGCCGTCGAACATCATGCGCGGCTCCAACGCAAAAGCGTGCAGCGGCTGATTTCCGCGCCAATCCACCCATCGCGCCGCTGCGGCACCCCCCGTGGTCATATGCGCGCCCGCAGCCCATGCCTTAGCCATGCTACGCCCCCCCGCAGTACCAGAACCGAACCGTCCATTGTTAGCACAACCGGGGGGGTGGGGCCACTGGAAACGTACAAGTTGGAATTAATGAGGTTGAACATTATCTGCCGCCTTTGCTCATTCCGCAACGCCGCCGCACCGCCCCCCGCCCCCTGTCGCTCCAACGGAGCCGCATAATGGTTGGAAGGGTACTCCTCACCAAACATGGCAAAAAGCTGTCAAAAATACCCATCTCCCTATCCATCTAAAGCAGGTTGAGTAACGCGGCGATTTCTGGTAGCGTCGCCGCCCAAAACCACTGACAGTGGGGGCTGTTGCAGAATGGGGGCTTCGCTTTGACTACAGCGGCAACGGGCCAAGCCATCACGTGGCACAGAGTGGCCGCAGTGTTTGCGTGCGCGCTGACATCACCGATGGCCGCTTCTATTTTGAGCGTATCGGCAGCAGCCGAAGATCTATTGATCGAAATTCACCCATCCAATGACGCCTCGGTCACGGCACAGCATCGTAGAGAGCGGGTGCGCGATGTGCCGGTCAGCATGGAGGTTTTCAGCGGCCAACAGTTGGAGGCTGATCGCATTCACGATACTCCCGATATCATCGCTGCCACACCAAGCGTTAATTTTACCCCTGTCGGGGGCAATCTGCGCAACACCAATTTCTCTGTGCGCGGCATTGGTTCCATGGTGTTGGGGGCGGGGGTCGATTCCAGCGTCGCAGTCTATGTGGACGACGTCTTCATCGGCAACGGAGCCAGCCACAATGCCGAACTGTTCGACATCGAACGGGTAGAAGTCATGCGTGGGCCGCAAGGAACTCTGTACGGCAAGAATGCGCTTGCCGGAGCCATCCATATCCACACGGCTCCACCGACGGCGAAGACCGCAGCCTTGGGCGAAGTGTCGTACGGCAACTACAATTATGTCAATGGTCGTGGATACGTGAACGGGGCCTTTGATGATGACGGGTTGGTTGGTCGGCTGTCGGCCACGGTGACCCGCCGCAACGGCACGGAACACAACATTTCGGCCGAAAATGTCAATACTCAGGACAATTGGGCGCTACGCACTCAGGTCGCCGGGGCCAATGCCAATGGGTTCAGCCTGCGGGTGATCGGCGACTATGCCAGGGACCGCGCCATTCGCACTGCGGGTGGAGATTTCACGACTGCGACCGAGTACTCGGACGTCTCAGATCCCTATCACCAGCAACGTGACATTTTCGGCCTGACCGGCAAGGCAACGTGGGAAGGCAAGGATGCAACTCTGGTGTCCATCACCGGTTTGCGCACCCTGCAATTTGCCAACCCAGGCAGTGACCTCAGGCCACAGAACTACTTTCGCCAAGGGCAGTACGACCGCCAGCGGCAGTTATCGGAGGAGGTTCGCCTCATCTCTCCACAGGACCAAAGATTGCGTTGGCTTTCCGGCGTATTCCTATACGGCGAAACATGGTCAACAAAGACGTTCCGGCAGCTTTTTGATGTCGCGCCTTTGTGGGGGCTGTCGTATGGGCACCGCGAGCAATCCACTGCTGACCAGTCATCGGCGAGTGGGGCTGTTTTTGGCGACTTCACATGGGGAGTGACGGATCAATGGGATATTGGTGGAGGCATGAGATACTCTCGCGAGACCAAAAGCATTGATTATCACCATACTGCCAACGATGGCGTATCCGCCATGGGGAGGCTTCAGACGTTGAAGCAGCATCGGGAATTCGATGATCTCTCTCCCAGGCTTGTTACCACCTACACATGGTCGGACAACGCCAAAACCTATGCCAAGATCGAGCGCGGCTTTAAGAGTGGTGGTTTCAGCAATTTGGCTGCCAACAGCACCCATCTTGGCTTTGATGCCGAGACGGGGTGGAATTACGAGATGGGGGCAAAGACCAACTGGCTTGGAGACAGAGCCACCCTCAATGTGTCGGTGTTCCAGATGGACGTGAAGAACCAACAGGTGCAGGTTTTGTATCCAACCGGTGGCGTCGTCACCTCCAATGCATCTTCGTCCGTTAGTCGTGGATTTGAGGTGGATGGAACTGTAACGCCGGAGAAGCATGTCTCTTTGTTCGGCCGTTTCTCCTACGCCGATGCCCGGTTCGATGAATATCGCGACGCTCCAATCCAGGGCACCATCGGCCAAACCGAGAACGTCTCTGGCAAAAGGTTGCCATTCGCTTCGCAATACAGCTATGACTTTGGTTTGGCTTGGTACTCCTTTGTCACGCCATGGACCCGGCTTACAGCCCGAGCGGGCTACCAATTCAAGGGGCCGATTTATTTTGATGTTGGTAACCGCATGAAACAGCCCGGTTACGGCCAGATCAACGGCTCCCTCGGCCTGGATGGAGAGGGATGGGAGGTGCGGCTGTGGGGAAAAAATTTAACTGATACGCGTTACCGCCTATGGGCTATCAACGAGGGCGCGCAGTTGGGTATTTCCGCCGGACCAGGAGATCCACGCACTTTTGGTATGACGGGGGCGGTGAAATTTTAGCAATCCGGCATCGTCGTGGAGAACCCGACATGCGCTCAGTCAAGTAAATTACTGGCGATGGCGACAGCCACCGCCTCCGCGCGGCTTTTCGCATTCAGGCGCTGCATGGCTTTTGCAAAATGATGCTCGACGGTGCGCGTGCTGATGCCCAGTTTTTTGGCAATCTCCTTGGAACGCAGGCCAAGCGCACACCCCGAGAGGACATCCCGCTCGCGGCGTGTGAGACGTATCTCACCCCCCTCTCCGCTATCCGGCGTGTCGTTCCACGTTGAACGGATTTCGTCGGCAAGGTCGGCATAGGGTGGCGGCGCGGCCCCCTCTGGAGGAGTCTCCACGCCCTGGTCCCGGAGTCCCAGAAGCCACTGGAAATTGAGAGCATGGTACGCATGCGGCACAACGGCCTGAAGCAGTTCCTTGTCGTGCTCGGCAAACTGGCCGTCCTCTCTCCGCCGCATCAGACCGAGGATAGTCAAGGTTCCGTCACCACGGGGCAGAAAAACCGCGAGGGTGTACTCAATATTAATTGGCACCCCAATCTCGCGGTAGACTTCTGATTGGTGATACTCCTCCAGATCGACGACATCGTGGCACAACATTGCTTGCCCTGGGTGGCGAGAAAAGCCAATAGACCGCAAGTCTGTGTGTGCAATTTTTCCGTAATGCTGTAAAAGCGCATCCCTGTTAGTGACGTCTTCGTATCCATGAAAGACTGACAGCTTATAATTTTTATCGGCGGGCCGGAACTGCGACAGGGCGGCTCCGTGCGCGCCGAAAATACGGGCGAGATTGTCCAGAAAACTGTGCCACTCCTTCGGATTGCTCACAGCATCATAGAGCTGGCCGACGAGGTTGAGGAGTGTGACTGCGGTCGGTTTTTTCATTCACAGCCTCAGTCAATCAAGTTGGCGGCGATGGCAACAGCCACCGCCTCCGCGCGGCTTTTCGCATTCAGACGCTGCATGGCTTTTGCAAAATGGTGTTCGACGGTGCGCGTGCTGATGCCCAATTTTCCGGAAATTTCCTTGGAACGCTGGCCAAGCGCACACCCCGAGAGAACATCCCGCTCGCGGCGCGTGAGACGTATCTCTCCCTTCTCTCCGGCATTCCGCGTTGAACGGATTTCGTCGGCAAGGTCGGCATAGGGTGGCGGCGCGGCCCCCTCTGGAGGAGTCTCCACACCCTGGTCCCGGAGCCCCAGAAGCCACTGGAAATTGAGAGCATGGTAGGCGTGCGGCACGATGGCCTGAAGAAGTTCCTTGTCGTGCTCGTCAAACTCGCCGTCCTCTCTCCGCCGCATCAGACCGAGGATGGTCAAGGTTCCGTCATTACGGGGCAGGAATACACAAAGTGACCATTCCACGTTCATGGGCTGTAGCGCTTCGAGGTAAACCCGCGATTGACGAAGCTCCACAGGGTCGGCGACTTCACGACATGTCAGTGCTTGACCGGGATGACGGGCATAGCCGAGCGTTCGTATATCCGTATGCGCGATTGTGTCGTAATGCCTTAGGATCGCATCTCGCTTGGCTACATCTTCGTCGTACCCATGAGCGATCGACAGCTTGTAGTTCCTGTCAGCAGGGCGGAACTGGGACAGGGAGGCTCCGTGCGCACGGAAAACACGGGCGAAATTGTCCAGAAAATTGTGCCACTCCTTCGGATTGCTCACGGCATCATAGAGCTGGCCGACGAGGTTAAGGAGTGTGACTGCGGTTGGTTTTTCCATTTGCGTGAGTCGAGATCCTGAGCTTTCTTCGTCTATGAGTTTAACGTTGCATGTGAAAGAATCAACCGCTATCATTTAACGGTACAACAGCTTCTTATTTGCAAACCATAGTAGCCACTCGTTCGATGCCATCGGGCCTTCCTGCCTTCTTCTTCGGGGCGACGACCCACCGTGCCCAGACCGGGTGAGTCCGAGAGCCATCATGTCGTCAAACATCACGATGCTGACCCCGGTCACCCGCAGAAAATAATCCCGTGGCCGTTTCCCTAGCCGTTCGTAAACACTCGCCATGGTCAATGCAAAGCACAAACGTAACGGGTTGAAAATAAAAATTTCCGGCAATGCCTTTATTTTCCAAGCACAAAATCAGCTCCCAGCGCGTAGCCCATGGGTTCCTGGGCATGGCCGTCGAGTTGGTCGGCGTAGGTGGCGATCTGTCTGTTGGTAAAGCGAACGAGTTCATGCGCTGTGACCGGGCCTTTTTCCCCATTGGGGCTTGCGGGCAGCCGCGCGCCTCCGGCGAGACCGGACATCACGACATAGGTGAAAAGGCCATGACCAAGCCCCGCCAGTTCCGCCGCCTCCTGATTTTCCTGCGCAGCGGCCAAGACGGTGATCCCGGCGGTTCGGCTGATGTCCCTGAGGAATCCCCGCTGAAGCGCCTGATTGCGTTCAAAAAGCTTGACCCCGGCACCGGAATAACAGGAATCTATCATGAGAAAGACCCGTTGCGCGGGAATCTTCACCAGGGCATCACGAAGCTCCGACGCCGTGACGTACTTCCCAACAAAATCTGCTTCCGATTTCCCGACGGACGCCTCATAAGGAACAAATATCCAGTCTCCCCCCGTAGCCAAGCCATGACCGGCAAGATAAATGATAACTATATCCGTCCCGCCGACATCATTCAATCGCGCAAACGCCCCCCGGATGCCGTCTGTTGTGGCTCCTCCGTCAACAAGGATGTTTTCGCGAACTGCGTTTCCGATGGAGGCGCTGGCATTCCTGATCCGCTCGACAATGGCGTTAGCGTCGGTAACACTGTAGTCAAGATTAAGACGCGGATCACTATAGCGGCTGATGCCGACGGCCACGACATGCACGGTGGCTGGTTCGACCGGTCCATCAAATAGCACCGTCGATCTCCTCGAGCGGCCCTCAATCCCTTGGGTATTTGTGGCCACTCCTTCGAAGGTATTCGGCCCAGATGTCGGCATGACGCGGAACGCGGCGGCGCGCAGATGTTTGCCATCCCTAGTCATGTCCTGCTGCTCGACCAGCGTTCTGTCCGACACAAGTTTGCCGTTGTGATACAAGCGAATCGGGCCGACTCCTCCCCCCTGATCAGTAGCAACGACAATGAGCGTCTGTTCATGGCCCGCAGCCTGTTGTGATGGCACATCATCAATTTCAACGACAGGCGGCAAAGAAAACTTACCCTTGGCCGCCATTTCCGGAACTGCGCGTACACCGTCAGCCTCTCCCTGCCAATAGGCACGAACCAATCCACTATTGAAAAAATTCGGTGAGAACTGTTGCAGCGGAATTTCTCCGGCCCCGGTCAGCCAGCCTACCTTGGCAATCCCGTCCTCGTTGCCGTCGAAACGTCCTCGGCCGTCCATGGCGATCCATCCGAGAGTGGTGAAACTGATCTCCAGCAATTCTTCGCCGGTATCCACGTTCCATATCCGCATTTTGCCATCGCTCCCCACCGACAGCAGATGCTCCGCTGTGAGATCGAACCCGAGGCCTGTCACGACCCCGGACGCGATGGACATTTTCGAGAGTTGCCGCCCGGACACGAGATTTGTCACTGTGATCGTGTCAGCCTCGGCGATGGCAACGCTGGATCCCGAAGAACTGATTGCCATGGTCGACGCACGCGGTGTCAGCCTTCGTACAGGAATAAGCACCTCACCGGTCGCGGCACGCCAAACCGCCGCATCGCCATTCTCGCTTCCGGCAACAACCTCAATGCCGCCATTGACGAATCCGACATTCATCACCCGACCGCCCAGTCGGCCAAGCACGCGGACAGACCTGGGCGACCCCACTTCCCAATAGCGAACCGTTCCGACCGCATCACCGGCAACGACGGATGTTCCGTCGGAACTGGAGGCGACGGCGGAAATTTCAACATCACCGGTGAAAGCCGCAGCAGACTCGGCCCTGCCCTCAGACAGAACCCACACCTGCACCACCCGGCCACTGGCCGTCACCACTACCCGGCCATCCGCCGAGCGGCCAAGCGCCCGGATAGCTCCCCCGAGTGAACCGACACGGAAACGTTCGTCGCCGGAAGCTCCATCGAATAATCTCACGACCCCATCGACCCCGCCACCGACGAAGGTCACACCCGTCCGGTCGGATATGGCAACGGCGGACCGACCGGGTCGGGTTGCAGATCTCTGAACCCCGAACTGGAGATCCCACAAACGGATACTCCCATCGCTGAGAACAACGGTGGCAAAACGCCCGGTGTCCCCCACCGTTACCCCGGATATTCCACCCAGCTGATCGTGGATGGCCATGCGGGCTTCCACATGATTGAGCAACACATTGGTGAGCGGGTCGGCTTCGGCAACCACGGCCACCAACGACAGCACCGCAGCCACCACCGTCAGCAACCGTTTCATCGTCATAGTCGAGGGGCTAAAAGCGCAAACGCAGATTCAACTCGGCCCCAGCCGAGCCAGGGTTATTGCCCCCCTCAAACCCCTTAAATCCCTCGACCGAACCCGCAAAGTCCCCAGAAATCCGGTAATCCACACCCAGGGCCAACTCCCCCCCTCCACGTCCCTTTTCTCCCGGCTTGTCGGTCGTAGTGGCATTCAACGCACCCTTAAAATAGGGGGTAAACGCGTCGATATCGTAGCCGGCTCGGAGTTGCAAGGTTCCAGTATGACTTGTGCCGCTCTGGTCCATCCCTGGGAAACTGAGGGTGGTGCCGCCGTTTGACGCTGACTTTGCGGCAGCTTCCAATGCAAGAGAATCAAGAGAGTATTCGAGAGAACCAAAGAACGAAATGTTTCCCAAGCGCTCAACCCGGCTTAATCCTATCCCGCCAAACCAGCTGCGTTGGTTAACGTCGATATCTAGTTTTATTCCGCTATACTTGGCATTCACCGTGGACGCTCCATCGGCATAACCAGC
>JADGDA010000389.1 GCA_015228695.1 Alphaproteobacteria bacterium | reverse complement strand
GCCGCCGCTTGCGATACGGCGGCGGTCAGTTCGGTTTGCAGGGACATGACGTGGTTCTCCGTTACCAGGCCAAAGGACCCGGCAGGCGTCGATGGACGAGGGTGTTCAGGTCACGCAGGGAGGCCAACAGCAGGGTCGGGTCGTTCTCCAGGAAGACTTCGAGCGCATCCCTGCCGAGCGTCGGACGCTCGCGGATTTCCAGTTCCGAGGCGATCTCCCACAGCACCCCGCCCACCAGTTTGGCCTCGAACTGTCGGGTGAAGCGGGCCTCGTGATCGACCAATCCCATGCCGCCCAGCAGGGGGATTTCGAACCACTCGCCCCCTTCCTTGGCCTGCCACTTGTACCAGGCATCGAACAGGGCGAACTGCTCGCGCTTCATCAGCCAGCGCACGGCGATGCGTGACGGCACGCTCGTGAAGCGCTTGCGCTGCCTCGCCGGTCCCGCCTCCATCTCGGTGCGCAGGATCGCCTCGCCCGGACGGATGCCGTAGCCCTGCACCGTGGGCAGGGGCAACGTGGTGGGCCAAGTGAGGGTCATCGGTAGGCTCCGGCCGCCGGGTTGAGCCCGTAGCGGCGTTCCAGGGTGGGCGCCAGGCCTTCGCCGCGTCCGATCTTGCGGCTCATATGCATCTCCATCTGCTCGACGAAGACGTCGATCATCACCTCGCCAGCCGGGCCTTTGCGGGTTTCGGTGCGGGCCTGGGTGCCCTGCACGGTGTTGGTAACGGTTGGCTGGACCACCACGGTCACGCCGCTTTGAGCCCCAGCCAGATTGAACCGATGCCGAGGATCGTCGCGGGTCAGCACCTCCTCGCCGCGAAGGGCCACGATGGGAACCTCGCCTGAGCGCAGGCCCACCATGCCGCCGCGATGGAAGCGTTCGGCCGCGCGGAACAGGGCCGGATCGACGTCACGGCCCTGCAGACCATCGAAGCCGACGATGCCGCCGCTGTGCGCTTCCAGGATCAGACCGGGATCGGCGGGCGGCGGCGAACCGCTGCCGCTACTGCTGCCGCCCGAGAGCCATCCCGCGATGCCGGAGCCGATGGACGAGAACAACCCCTCCAGCATGCCGCCGAAGGGCTTGATCACCGACATGCGCCAGGCGGCGCGCAGGGCCTCCTCGGCCATGGTATTGAACAGGTCTCCCGCCGCCAGCTTGCCGGTGGTCGCCCATTTGACGAAAGCATCCTCGCCCGCCTGGAGGGACTTGGTCACCGCCTGCTCGGCGGTACGGGCCGCGTTGCTGGCTTCCTCCACATAGTCGCGGACGGCCCGCACGGCGCCGTCCCGCCATTCCCTGGAGGCATCCAGCTTGCGCCGTTCGGCCTCCTCCACAGCGCGGGCATAGGTGTCCTGGTCAATCGCGGCGCTGGCGAACAGGTTGTCCAGTTCCGCCAGAACGTCCCGGTATTCCTCTTCGGCGGTGCTGTGGCGCCGGGTGATCTCGGTGCCTTTCTCGCGCAGCTTGGCCTCGGCCTCCAGTTCCTTGTTGAGCTCGTCGATGGCCTGCTTCTGGTCGAACAGCGCCCCGGAAAGATGCTCGACCTCCCGGCGCTGGGCTTCCGTCGTCCCTTCGGGGAGACGCGAGAGTGCTTGGTCGACAGCGGCCCCACGGGGATCGTTCGCTGCCCCAAGTTGGCGCTCCAGATCGGCGATGACCTTGCGGGCCTGATCGCTGGTCCGGGTTGCTGCTTCGTGGATCGGCTTCTCGACCGCCTCGATCTTGCGGGCGGCGACGTCTCGCAACAGGGCGATCTCACGATCCACATCGGCGGGATCGATACCCGGCAGTCCGCGCTTCTTCTCTGCCGCCGCGATGTCGCGCGCGAGCTGGCCGTTGACGGCGGCGATCTTTTCCGCCGCATCCACCGCCGCCTTCACCTTCTCGGCTTCCAGCGCCTTGATGCGGGCCGCAAGGGTCTCGGCGTTGCGTTCCTCCTCGGCCTGGCGACGTCCGGCTTCAGCCTGGTCGCGTCCTCCGTCGAAGGCTTCGACCTCGGCGCGGCCCTTGGCGATCAGCCCGTCGATCTCAGTCTTGAGGCGATCCACCTGATCTCGAGCGGCTGCGGTTGCTTGGCTGATCCGGAGGCCGTAGGACGGATCCCAGGTCACCGCGCCGGACTGAAGGTCCGCGAGACGCTTCTCTGCTTCCACCAGTTCGCGGCTTTTCGTGGCTACCTGGGCGGCGATGTCCGGCCCCTTGAACCAGTCCCGGATGCCATTGAGGGTGGCGGTAATCCCGCGCAGGGTGGTTTCCAC
>JADGDA010000388.1 GCA_015228695.1 Alphaproteobacteria bacterium | reverse complement strand
AAGGACAAAGAACAAACAATGAAGCACAATTTAAGATGCCATATCCGCCAGTAACAGCACCATCAGATGTGAGACCTCTAGTAGTGAATCATGTTAACCCGAAACTTGCCGTTAAGCCATGCGATCCGGTAGAGACGAGTAGTAGAAAGAAGACGACAAAGAGTTCACAATTGCGACCTTCTTCGGCTTCGATGGTTGCACTTGACGTTCCGATTAAACGTTTGATGCCGGGTGCTTTTCAACCACCGAAATCACCGCCGCCTCATTCTTCTACCGTCGCCGCCGAGGCCGCCGAGGACCGGCTGATCAAGGCCATCAACACCTTCAAGGGCGGGTTCGCCCTCTATGACGCCGACGAGCGTCTGGTGATCATCAACGACGCCCTGTCCGCCTTCATGCCCGAGGTCTTTCCCCCCGTCTGCGGCATCTCCCGCCTGGAGGAAGTCACCCGCGCCATTGCCGCCGCCAACGACCTGGACGAAACCTGGGTCCAGGAGCGGCTTTGTCTCTACCGGGGGCCCAAGGAGTTCAGCGCCGAGCGGGAACTGAAAAACGGGCGTTGGATCGAGACCTCCGTGCGGCACACCCCCGACGGCAGCACCCTGTTCGTGATGACCGACATCACCGCCTACAAGGAGGCCGCCGCCGCTCTCCAGCACGCCCTGGAAAGGGAGAGGGAACTGGGCCAGCTCCAGCGCGAGTTCGTCTCGATGACCTCCCACGAGTTCCGCACCCCGCTCGCCATCATCGACGCCTCGGCGCAGCGGATTCAGCGGCGGCGCGACACCTTGTCCGGCGAGGAGTTTTCCTCCCTCATGCAGGAAATCCGCCTGTCGGTGACGCGCATGGTGGGGCTGATCGACGCGATTCTCAGCACCTCCTGGGTCGATTCGGGCACCCTGCGCTACATCCCCAAGCCGCTGGACCCGGGCCGGATCATCACCCGCGCCTGCGACCGGCAGGCCGCCCTTTCCCCCCGCCATCACTTCGCGGTCGACGTCGCCGCCCTGCCCGAGCCGATCGACGGCGATGAAATCTTCCTGGACCAGATTGTCACCAATCTGGTCTCCAACGCCGTCAAATACTCTCCCGCCGGGGGGCGGATCGAAGTGGCCGGATGGACCGAGGGCGACGGGATCGCGTTCTCGGTCAAGGATCACGGCGTCGGCATCCCGGCCGATGAATTGCCCCGTCTGTTCCAACGCTTTTTCAGGGCGAGGACCTCGACGGGAATTTCCGGCACCGGGATCGGCCTGCACATCGTCAAAAGACTGGTCGAAATGCATGGCGGCGCGGTGGGGGTCACCAGCGTGGAGGGCGCGGGAACGACGATCACCGTCCGCCTTCCCATCCATGCGCCGGAGGCATCCTCTCCGCCGAAGCCGTCCGCGTCGGACCATGGCGTGGTCTTCGGGCGCGGAAGCGGGATATAACCGGGACGGGGAAAGGGAGGAGTCCGGTCCATGCCGACGATTCTCTGCATCGACGACGAGACCGCCCTGCGCCGGATCATCACCGCCGAGTTGAGGGACTCCGGCTACGACACCATCGAGGCCGCCGACGGGCGCGAGGGATTGGAGGCGATCCAGACCCACCGCCCGGACCTCATCCTGTGCGACGTCGGCATGCCGGGAATGGACGGATTCGAGCTTCTCCGCCGCTATCGCCAGCGCCGCATCGACGAAGTGGAACGGCCCTTCATCTTCCTCTCCGCCCTCGCCGACCGGATGGAGGTGATCGAGGGCCGCCGGCTGGGGGCCGACGACTATCTCGCCAAGCCGGTGGACATGGACCTGATGCTGGCCATGGTTTCCACCCGTCTCGCCCAGGCGCGCCGCGTCGGAGCGCGGGCCAACGAACTGGCCGAAACCAACCGCGCCCTGGCGGAGGAACTCGCCGACCGCCTGCGCAGCGAACGGGAACTGCGCGCCGCCAAGGAACGTTCGGACGAGGCCGCCCGGCTGAAGTCGGATTTCCTAGCCATGATGAGCCACGAAATCCGGACCCCGTTGAACGGCATCCTCGGCATGCTGCGCTTCCTGCTCGAAACCCGGCTCGACAGGGAGCAGAAGGACTTCGCGGAAACGGCCCTCTATTCGGGCGAGGCGCTTCTGACCATCCTCAACGACGTCCTCGACTATTCGAAGCTGGAGGCCGGCAAGCTCGACATCGAGACGGTGCCCTTCGAGCCGGCGCGGCTGATCACGAGCGTCGTCGGCCTGATGGCCTCGCGCACGCGCGACAAGGGGCTTGCCTTGGACCACGCG
>JADGDA010000387.1 GCA_015228695.1 Alphaproteobacteria bacterium | reverse complement strand
GATCGGGGGATGGCGATGACCCATCTCTCGCCACGGCCGGAGGAAATCGAGGCGGCGGCCAGCGCCCCGCCGCCTCCCTTTCCCCACACCGCGCTCAACTGCCTAGCGGCGGTGGCGCTGCATCATGGTCTCCAGACCAGCGTCGAGCAGATGCTGCACGAACACGCCCTGCCCGCCCAGGAGCCCTCGCCCGCCGTGCTGTGTCTGGTGGCCCGGGGGGCCGGACTCAAGGGGCGGGCAGTGACGCTGGACTGGGACGGCTTGACCGCGCTGGGCAACGTTTTTCCGGTGCTGGCCCGGCTGAAACGCGGGAACACGGTGATCGTCGCCGGCTTCCTGCGCGAGAAGGACGAGACCCGCGTGGCGGTGATGGACCCCCTGGTGGGGCCGGGGCTGCTGGCGGTGGACCCCACGGAATTCCGCGAGGCCTGGGACGGCGGGGTGATCCTGCTCAAGCGCGAGTACGCCCTTGCCGATCCCGACCAGCCCTTTGGGTTGAAGTGGTTCATCCCGGAGATTCTGCGCCAGAGGACGGTGTTCCGGGACGTCGCCGTGGCGGCGTTGGCCATGCATGTGCTGGCGCTGGCGTCGCCGTTGTTCTTCCAACTGGTGGTGGACAAGGTCCTGGTGCACCAGGGCTGGTCCACCCTTTACGCCCTGACCGCCGGGATCGTGGTCGCGCTGGTGTTCGACGCCGGATTCGGCTGGCTGCGTCAGAGTCTGCTGATGCATGCCACCAGCAAGATCGATATCCGTCTCGCGACGCGGACGTTCCGGCACCTGCTCGATCTGCCCATCGACTTTTTCGAGCGCAACACCGCGGGCGTGGTGGCCCGGCACATGCAGCAGGTCGAGAAGATCCGCCAGTTCCTGACCGGACGGCTGTTTCTGACCGCCCTGGATGCCACCGCCCTGGTGGTGTTCATCCCCCTGCTGTTCGCCTACAGCGGCAAGCTGGCGGCTCTGGTGCTGTGCTTTGCCGCCCTGGTCGGCGCGGTCGTGGTGGCGTTGACCGGGACCTTCCGCCGCCGTCTGGCCCAGCTCTACGAGGCCGAGGGCGAACGGCAGGCCTTGCTGGTCGAGGCCATCCACGGCATGCGCACGGTCAAGTCGCTGGCGGTCGAGCCCGCCATGCGCAAGCACTGGGACCGCAAGGCGGCGGCGGCGGTCGAGACTCACCTCAAGGTCGGCCAGATTTCCGTGGCGGCCCAGTCGGTCATCGGCTTCCTGGACAAGCTGATGATGGTGGCGGTGATCGGGGTCGGGGCCACCGACGTCTTCGCGGGAGTCCTTTCCGTCGGCGCCCTGATGGCCTTCCAGATGCTGGCGGGCCGGGTGGTTCAGCCGTTGGTGCAGATGGTCTCCCTGGCCCAGGAATATCAGGAGACGGCGCTGTCGGTGCGCATGCTGGGCGAGGTCATGAATCGGCCGACGGAACGCCGCCGCGCGGGTGGGCTGATGCCGGTCTTCCAGGGGGCGGTGAGCTTCGAGGACGTCACCTTCCGCTATCCCGGCTCGCAGCAGACGGCACTGTCGGGGGTGAGTCTGACCGTGCCCGCCGGAAAGGTGGTGGGCATCGTCGGTAAGAGCGGCTCGGGCAAAAGCACCCTGACCCGCCTGCTGCAAGGTCTCTATGCGCCGGAGCAGGGGATGGTCCGGCTGGACGGGGCCGACCTGCGAGAGATCGACCTCGCCCACCTGCGCCGGTCCATCGGCGTGGTGTTGCAGGAGAATTTCCTGTTCCGTGGCAGCGTGCGCGACAACATCGCCATGACCAAGCCCGACGCCGCCTTCGCGGACATCGTCGCCGCGGCCGGGTTGGCCGGGGCCGATGAGTTCATCGAGCGCCTGCCCCAGGGCTACGATAGCATCCTTGAGGAGAACGCCGCCAATCTGTCCGGGGGGCAGCGCCAGAGGCTGGCGATCGCCCGCGCCCTGTTGCCCCGTCCGCGCATCCTCGTGCTCGACGAGGCGACCAGCGCGCTCGACCCGGACAGCGAGGCGATCGTCATGGCCAATCTCAACCGCATCGCGGCCGGACGCACGGTGATCATCGTCTCGCACCGTCTGTCGACTCTGGTCGGATGCGACAGCATCGCGGTGGTGGACCGGGGCCGCGTCGTCGATCAGGGAACCCACGGCGAACTTCTGGTCCGCTCCAGCATTTATGGTCACCTATGGAACCAACAGACAAGAAACGGCCTGTGAGTCCGCCGGCGGTCGCGGCGGAGTTCCTCCCCGACGCCGAGGCCATCGAGGCCCGCCCG
>JADGDA010000386.1 GCA_015228695.1 Alphaproteobacteria bacterium | reverse complement strand
CTGTCGGGCCGGATCGTCCTGGTTCTGGGATCGGAGGGCCAGGGGCTGCGGAGGCTGGTGCGGGAACGCTGCGACTCCCTGGCCCGCCTGCCGATGACCGGAGCGGTCGAAAGCCTGAACGTCTCCACCGCCGCCGCCGTGGCCCTGTACGAGGCGACCCGCGGACGGGACCTGCCGCCCCCGGCGTGAGCGCCCCAAAATTCCAGCCTCAGGGGCTCGCGGAAAGGCGGATGCGGCGTTATACTGCCGCCCCCGTCGGCAGACCCGGATCAAACGGCGATGACTTTCGGCAGAGTGGCCTTCGTGGCTGGGGAGAGCCCTCCGGCGCAGGATTCCCTGCGCCGCCTCACCCAGCGTTACGCGCATGTCTCCCCCGATCAGGCCGACGTCATCGTCGCCCTGGGGGGGGACGGCTTCATGCTGGAGACCCTGCACCGCTATCTGCACCGCAAGGTGCCCATCTACGGCATGAACCGGGGCACGGTCGGGTTCCTGATGAACACCTTCAACGAGGAGGATTTCATGACCCGGCTGGAAAGCGCCCAGCCGGTGGAACTCCACCCCCTGCGCATGACCGCGCGCCGCGTCAACGGCGAGGTGGTGGAGGCGCTCGCCATCAACGAGGTGTCCCTGCTGCGCGAAACCCGCCAGGCGGCCAAGATCCGCGTCCTTCTGGACCGCCGGGTCCGGCTGGAGGAGCTGATCTGCGACGGCGTCCTGGTCTGCACCCCGGCCGGCAGCACGGCCTATAACGTGTCCGCCCACGGCACCATCCTGCCGCTTAGCGCCAATCTTCTCGGATTGACCCCCATCAGCGCCTTTCGCCCCCGGCGCTGGCTGGGCGCGCTGCTGCACCATACCGCCGACGTGGATTTCGAGGTTCTGGAACCCGGCAAGCGCCCGGTCAGCGCCGTCGCGGACTATACCGAGGTCCGCAACGTCAGCGAGGTGCACATCCGCGAGGACAGAAGCATCTCCATGGTCCTCCTGTTCGACCCCGGCCACAGCCTGGAGGAACGGATTCTGATGGAGCAGTTCCTGCCGTAATCCCTGAATGCCGCCCTCAGTCGCCGGGACTACCCGTCCAGCGCCTCCTCCAGACGGCGGCACAGGACTTTGATGGCCGCGACGCGGGCGTAATTCTTGTCGTTGGCGGGAATGAGCGACCAGGGGGCGACGTGGGTGCTGGTGTGTTCGACCATGTCGTTGACCGCCAGTTCATAGTCCTCCCACTTGCCCCGGTTGCGCCAATCCTCCTCGGTCAGCTTCCAGCGTTTATAGGCGATCTCCTCGCGATGGCGGAACCGCCGCTCCTGTTCATCCTGGGTGATGTGGAGCCAGAACTTCGCCAGCACGATCCCGTGCCGCACCAACTGAGCCTCGAAATCGTTGATCTCGTGATAGGCGCGCATCCATTCGTCCTGGGAGGCGAATCCCTCGACCCTCTCCACCAGGACCCGGCCATACCAGCTCCGGTCGAACACCGTCACCCGCCCCGCCCGCGACAGATGACGCCAGAAACGCCAGAGATAGTGCTGGGCGCGCTCTTCGTCGGTGGGGGGGCCGAACGGGATCACGCCGTAGTCGCGGGCGTCCAGGGCGGCGGTCAGGCGGCGGATGCTGCCGCCCTTGCCGGCGGCGTCCCAGCCTTCGAACACCAGGACGGAGGATATCTTGCGCTCCTTGGCGGCACGGTACAGCCGGTTCAGACGGCCGCGCTGTTTCTGCAATTCCTGTTCGAAGTCGGCCTTCGGCAAGGCCACAGTCATGTCGAGGGTCTGGAGAACCGACGGCTGGGAGAGAAGGCGCGTTCCCCCGTTGGCCCGGCCCTCGGGCGCGTTCCCCGCCGATTTGAGACCGTCCGCGACGTCCCGGCGCAATTGACGCGCCGCCAGATGACGGCGGGCGGCGTCGCGGAAGTTTTCGAGCACGGTCAGGGTGCGGTAGTTCGGATCGGCGCCCTCCACCAGAACCCACTGGGCATGGGCCATGCTGGTCCGCATGATCACCCGCTCCGAGGTGGCGATGAAATCGTCGTACATGCGCCAGTGCCGCCAGTCGATCTTGGTGACCCGCCAGCTTTCGTGAGGGTCTTTCTCCAGGGTCTTGAGGCGCTTCTTCTGAACATCCTTCCCCAGGTGCATCCAGAATTTGAGGATCAACGCGCCGTCGTCGGCCAGAAGCTTCTCGAAGGCCGCGATGCGGTTCAGCCGCTCGTCGAACTCGGCCTCGGTGATGCGGCCATAGGCCCGGTCCAGCACCGGCAGGGAATACCAGGAAC
>JADGDA010000385.1 GCA_015228695.1 Alphaproteobacteria bacterium | reverse complement strand
GGGGCCTTTGGGGGGAACGCCATGGATGACCGCGCCGCCGTTTACCGGACGATCCTATCGCGGCGCGACGTGCGCGGGCAGTTCAAGCCGGACCCCGTTCCCGACGAGGCGCTGAGCCGGGTCCTGATGGCCGCCCATCACGCGCCGTCGGTGGGGTTCATGCAGCCGTGGAGCTTCATCCTGGTCAGATCGCCGGAGGTCCGGCGGAGAATCCGGGACGGATTCCAGAAAGCCAACGACGAAGCCGCCGACATGTTCGAGGGGGACCGGCGGGCCGTCTACAAGACCCTCAAGCTCGAAGGCATCGTCGACGCGCCCATCGGGGTCTGCGTGACCTGTGACCGGAACCGCGCCGGCCCGGTGGTGATCGGGCGCACCCACATTCCCGAGATGGACCTCTACAGCGCTGTGTGCGCGGTGCAGAACCTGTGGCTTGCCGCGCGGACCGAGGGACTCGGCGTCGGCTGGGTCAGCATTATCCACGAAGCCACCCTGAAGGAGGCCCTGGGCATCCCCCCCGACATCGTCCCCATCGCCTATCTCTGCGTGGGCTACGTCAGCCACTTTTTCGACCGGCCCGAGCTTGAAACCGCCGGATGGCGTCCCCGTCTGCCCCTGGACGAGTTGATCCACTTCGATTCCTGGGGCGTCAACTCCGCCCCCGGAGCCGAAACGCTACTCTCGCGCATCCGCGAGGACTCCGAGGCCGTGCGCCGGGGAGACTTCGTCGACCGGATTGACCCAGGCTCTTAGGCCGTTGGTCCAAGATGATCGGCATTACTGCCGGATGTTCCGGCGATTGGCGTTACTGCCGGATGTTCCGGCGATTGGCATTACTGCCGGATTTTCCGGCCCCTGCCGCCTCCGGCCTCCAGAACCCCCATTTCGATCAGGGCGATCAGCAGATTCGCCCTCTCGGTGATCGTGGATATCTCCAGAAGAGCCTGCTTCTCGCGGGAATCGAACGGACACAGCATGGAAATCGAGGTGACGAGGGCGGGATCGGAAAGCTGTTCCAGCGCCCGCCAGTTCATGTTGATGCCGTGGTGGCTGAGATAGGGGCGGAGCGCCGCCAGCAGGCGCGGCCGGTCGACGTCCACCCGCTGCTCCGCCGTCAGGTCCGCGTGAAACAGGGAGAAGTCCACGATGGCTTTCCGATAGCCGCGCGCCGAATCCGCTTCCCCGACGATCCGGAACCGGCTGACCCCGGTCAGGGTGATCAGAAGGCGTCCGTCCTCCGTCTCGCTGAAGGACGAGATGCGGCCGGCGCACCCCGTCGCGTAGAGGGCCGACGGATCGTTCCCCCCTCCCTCGTGCTCGCGGCGGGGAAGGGGCCGGACCATGCCGATCATGCGGCCGGTTCCCAAGGCATCCAGCACCATGTCGAGGTAACGCGGCTCGAAAATGTTGAGCGGCAGACGTCCGCCGGGCAGCAGCAGAGCCTCGCTCAAGGGGAAAACCGGCACGATCTCCGGCAGGTCCTCGTGTTTCGGAGTGAACGGATCGCCCCTCGCGCCCATGAGCCCGTCCTATGAAAACATGAGGGAAGACAGCTTCCGCCGCGCCGAGAGGGTCACCGGGTCCGTGGGACCGAAGGCCTCGAACAGCTTGAGGAGCTGCTTGCGGGCGCCATCTTCCTGCCAACCCCGGTCGCGGCGCACGATTTCCAGCAACGCCTCCGCCGCCTCCGCCCGGTCTCCGGCGGCATAGTGGGCCATGGCCAGATCGTACCGGGCCTGGTGGTCGTCGGGATTGGCCGCGACCTTCCGGGTCAGCTCGCCCACGGAGCCCGAGGCGGGAGCCGCCTCCGCCAGTTCCAGGGAGGTCCTGATTGCGGCGATCTCGGCATGGGCGGCGATCCCGGCGGGCAGCCGGGAAAGAACGTCGGCGGCCGTCGCCGCGTTGCCCCCTTCGATCAGGCAACGCAAAAGTCCGGCAATCGCCGGGGCGTTTTCCGGGTCTTCCGTCTGAATCTGCCGGTAGATATCGGCCGCGGCCTCGATTTCCCCGGCATCGAACAGGTCCCGGGCTTCGGCGAGGGCGTCCTCGATGGCTCCGGCGGCGTCCCCCGCCAGCCGCTGAATGAAGGCCTTCAACTGGCTCTCCGGCTGGGCGCCGACGAACCCGTCGACCAGGGCGCCGTTCTTGAAGGCGAACACGGCCGGGATCGACTGGACGCGGAGCTGGGTGGCCAGTCCCTGATTCTCGTCCACGTTGACCTTGACCATGCGGACCTTCCCGCCCGCCTGACGCACCAGCTTTTCCAGCATCGGGCCAAGCTGCTTGCAGGGGCC
>JADGDA010000384.1 GCA_015228695.1 Alphaproteobacteria bacterium | reverse complement strand
TGACGAACACCATGGAACTGATGGTCAAGGTGGAGCGCAGGACCTCGCGCAGGACCGCAAGATCGAGACGCCGGTGGGCCGCCGCCAGGATCAGGGCGCCGACCCCGCCGACGGAAGCCGATTCCGTCGGGGTCGCGATCCCCGCCAGGATCGATCCCAGCACGGCGACGATCAGGACGAGCGGAGGCGCGAGAACCAGAACCACCCGACGGCCAAGCCCCCGGCGCTGCGCCGCATCCATTTCCAGCGGAGGACAGCTTTCGGGCTGGAAGATCGCCTTGATCCCCACCCACGCCATATAGAGCCCGGTCAGCAGCAGACCGGGGAGGATCGCGCCCACGAACAGGTCTCCGACCGAAACCGGCTCCGGGGCGAAGTTGCCCTTCATCATCTGGGCGGTCGAGTTCGCCCCCTGGAGCATATCGCCGACGAAGATCAGAACGGTGGAGGGCGGGATGATCTGCCCCAGGGTGCCGGAGGCGCAAATGACCCCGGAGGCGAGCTTCGGATCGTATCCGGCGCGCATCATGGCGGGCAGGCTCAGGAGTCCCATCGTCACGACCGTCGCTCCGACGATGCCGGTGGACGCGGCCAGCAGCGCGCCGACGAAAATCACCGAAATGCCGAGCCCGCCCGGCATCCGTCCGAAGAGCTGTCCCATCGTCTCCAGAAGCGCCTCGGCGATCTTCGAGCGCTCCAGCATCACGCCCATGAACACGAACAGGGGCACCGCGACCAGGATTTCATTGGTCATCACCCCGAAATACCGCGACGCAAGCCCGGAGAGCAGCGCCAGATCGAACTGGCCGAGAAGAGCCCCGAGGCCCGCGAACCCGAGGGCAACCCCGGCCAGGGAAAAGGCGACCGGATACCCGATCATCACCCCGCCGATGGTGGCCGCGAACATGGCGAGGGCGAGGATCTCGCCCAGGGTGCCGTCAGACATCGGCACGCTCCCCTCTCTCCGCTCCGCCCATCAGCACGATCAGACTGCGCGCCGCCAGCGCCAATCCCTGCACCGTCATCAGCCCGCAGAACACCAGGATCACCGACTTCAGCAGATAGACGGCGGGCAACCCGCCGACCTCGGAGGAGGGCTCGGCGATGCGCCACGACATCGCGACGAAGGACCACCCCGTCCAGGCAATGACCCCAAGCCAGGGCAGCAGGAAGAAGACCGTCCCCAACAGATCGACCCAGGCCCGGCGGCGGCGCGACATCCGCGCGTAGAAGACATCGACGCGGACGTGCCCTCCCTGGATCAGGGTGTAGCCCGCTCCCGCCATGAACACGCAGGCGTGCATCCAGACGTAGGCCTGCTGCAACCGGATGTCCCCGACATGAAACCCATAGCGGAGCACGACGACGGAGAAACAGACCAGCACCACGCCCAGCACCAGCCACGACAACGCCCGGCCGATCACGTCGCCGATCCGGTCTGCGGTCTCCGCGAAGCGTTCGAGCACCTCCATGACCTTATGTTCCTCCCCAGCCAGCCTCACCCTTCATCACACGCCCGCCCACCGGGCGCAACCCGTGAATCGGGACGTGCCGGGACGCAATACCACCCAAAGGCCAGCGCTTGCGCCGCCAGCGCCAGTCCCAGGGCGGTCCGGTATCCCTCCGCCCCGTAAACCTCCACTCCGGACGGCCATTGGCGGACGATCAGCCCGAATCCGTACTGGACGGCAAAGGCGGTAAGGAAAATGAACATGTTGATGGCCGTGTTGGCGCGTCCGGCAAAGGTGGCGGGAAACCCCTGGGTCAGAACCGCATAGCCAAGAACGCCGCTGCTCCCCAGCAGGCCGAACAGCACCCAGACCGGAAGAGGGGCGAGGGGAAGGCCAAAGACCAGAACCGCCTGGACCCCCATGAAGCCGAGCATTCCCGCCCCCGCCACCACCAGCGTCGACATGCCCCGGCGGGCCAGGCGCTCCGCCAGGGTGCCCATGAACAGGAACCCGATCCCCATGCCCGCCGAGCAGGCGGTGACGATGGAGGTCGCCTCTTCTCTTTCCAACCCCGCGACGTCCCGCAGCCACGGCCCGATCCACAGCCCGGCCACGGCCATGAATGTCCCCTGCGACGTCATGACGAGCGGGGCGATCCGCCAGAGCCACCGGCTCGATAGAATGGACCCGAGGCCGCGCAGCAATCCCCCGTGGTCCCCTTTCTTCGTCCCTATCGGCGCGTCCCTCACCAGGACGAGAAGGGCCAGGGCGACGACGACGCAAAGACCCGCGAGAACGAGGAAAAGGCCGCGCCAATCCATCACCCGCAGCGCCATCTCCACCGGCCCCGCCG
>JADGDA010000383.1 GCA_015228695.1 Alphaproteobacteria bacterium | reverse complement strand
GTCAACGACGTGGGCATGGACAAGGTCAAGGCCCTGGTCACCAAGCCCCTCAAGGGGCTGAAGGTCGCGGGCTACATCGGCTGCCAGACCCTGCGGCCCTTCGCCCGCACCGAGCGCGGCGGCGATTACGAGGACACCTTCGAACAGCCCCGGTTCCTCGACGATTTCATCGAGGCGAGCGGGGCCGAGGCGCTGGACTTCAAGCACCGGGTGTCCTGCTGCGGCGGCGCGGTGTCGGCCATGTCGCCGGAAAAGACCCTGCAACTGATGAACGCCATCCTGGGCGAGGCCAAGGAAAAGGGCGCGGACTGCATCGCGACCCCCTGCGCCCTGTGCCAGACCAATCTCGAAATCTATCAGGACATGGTCAACGCCAAGTACGGCACCGGCTACAAGATTCCGGTGGTCTTCTACAGCCAGTTGTGGGCCCTTGCCTTCGGCATGGACCCGACCAAGGACGCCGCCATGAATCAGCTTCTCATCAGCGGCGAAGAGGTCGTGAAAGCGGCCAAGTGACCGGCGGCTCTCTTCGCCGTCGGAATGGGTTCTCCGGGAGTGGCCGAGGGTGAGTCCGTGACCACGGAGACGGGCGGAGACGAAGGGCGGGACGACGCGCACCGGGGGGAGACTCCACCCGGAGGGGAGGTTGACGCCCTCGCCGCCTGTGTCGGGACCCGTTGCCGCGAGGTCGTCGGTGTGGCGTTGCGGGCCGTTCTCGCCCTTGCCGAGGATGCGGCGAGCGGGGGGGTGCTGCCCCTTGACGATCTCCGCCGGATCGCCCTGGCGGTGATGAACACGGACGGGGCTCTTCTCGCCTGTTACAGCAACCACGCCTCCAAGTGCATCGCCTACTTCGAGATGCTCGAATGCGAGCGGAAGCGGAAGGACTTCTTCGGGCGCGTCGTCACCCATCCCATCGGAAACCTTCTGGAGGACCCCGACTCCGGGATTGAGCGCAAGAACCTGCCGCAATTCTTCGCCGCCATCCGGATGATCGTGGGCGACGAGCACAACACCGCCTATCGCGACCTGTGCACGATGGTCGCCAACGAATTGAGGGGAGGCTCCCAGGAGATGCCGTGGGAAGCCTTCTACGCCGACCCCCGGATCGTGGATGTGCTCGAAGAGGTCCTGGTCGCCATCGCCCGCAGTTTCCGCCACTTCGATCCGCGCCGGGAATGGTTCCTCATCCTGATGAACACCGACCCCGAGTCGGTATCGCTCGCCACCCACGCATTCGTGTCCAAGAAGTCCGGCGAGAAGCTGTCCCACCAATTCGGTGACCCGCACTTTGTCCGTCTGTTCCGGGCGCTGTTCGCATCGGTGCGGCCCGAGACCTTCGACAAGGAGCGGGAGACGGCCTTTCTCGGAAAATTCGGCAGCAGCCCCAACACGATCTTCGGCAATCTGTTCGTGGAACTGGCCAACCTGGAACAATCGCCCCACCCCTCCCCCTCTCCGCCACGGGCGATGGGTTTCGAACCGCGCAAACCTCCGGGCAAATCCAAGCGGTCGTGACGTCGGCGCGTTTCCGTTCCATAATGATCCAGGACACGAATCATCCCAAGGCCAGCAGGCCTTGACTGTTGGTCTTGGGAGCCCGCGACTGCGGGCGAGCGGGTCAAGACTTCTTGGCCCGCGAATCAGAGGAGTTGAGGCATGAACAGATTGGCTTGCTCCGTCCTGCTGGCCGGTGCCGTCCTGGCGGGGGGAGGGGAAGTCCGGGCTGCGGAGTCGTCGGCCGTCGGTCTCGTCCTGAGGGCGGGAGGCGCGGTGACTCCGGCCGTGAGCGCCTATTCCGAGGTCGCCGACGGAACCCGGCTGACACTCGGTCCGGGGGCTCAGTTGACGTTGCTGCATTACGAAAGCTGTCGGCAGATGACCCTGGCCGACGGTCAGGTCACCGTCTCCAGAAAAGAGGTGACCCTGTCGAACGGCGCCCGCATCGACAAGGAAATTCCGAACAAGTGTCCGCCCGAGCTGCGCGTCAAGCCCACCGGAGTCGCCGGCGGCGTGCGCATGCGCGCGCTGGACCTGGGCGCTCCGCCGGTCCTGCCCGCCGTTCCGGACTGCCTCCTGGTCGGCCCCCATGCGGACCGCTTCACCGGAGCCCGCATTTCCGGCGGCGGGGCGCAGGTGTCCCTGGCGGTCGCGAAGAACAGGCTGTCATGGCCGAAAAAACAGCCTCCGCTCAAGGAGGGCGTCTCCTACACCATCACCCTGGACCCCTTGCCCGGCGGCAAGCCCTACAAGGCCGCCTTCACCGCCGGTCCGAAGACCGGGGGCGGCGACGTCTGTCTGTTGCGCG
>JADGDA010000382.1 GCA_015228695.1 Alphaproteobacteria bacterium | reverse complement strand
CCCTGACGAACAGTCGGGTCCCGTGAAACCACTCGCCTTTTGGTGCAATCCCTTACTCGCCGTGGGTGAACGGGTCTCCGGCGTCGCGTTCGTTCAGGCCGAAGAAACGGAACGCCTCGGCCATGTGGGGGGGGAGGGGGGCGGTCACCACCACCGCCTTGCCGCGCGGGTTGGGGACGAGGATGGCGCGGGCGTGCAGGTGCAGCCGGGTTTCGATGGCGTCTCCGGGAATGAAGGCCGTCGCGCCGCCGTATTTGCCGTCGCCCGCAATCGGCGTTCCCAGCAGGGCGCAGTGGGCCCGGAGCTGGTGGGTGCGGCCGGTGCGGGGCTCCAGTTCAAGCCAGGCCATCCGCTCGCCGACCGTCTCGACCACCCGGTAATCGGTGACGGCGTCCCGGCCGTCCTCCTCGTCCACCACCATCCGCTCGCCGTGGCGGCCGGGCAGTTTGGAGAGGGGGGCCGAGATTCGCCCCTGGGCGACGTCCGGGACTCCCACCACCAGCGCCCAATAGGCCTTGCGGATGTCGTGACGGCGGAAGGCGGCGGTCAGGGCGGCGGCGGCGGCGGCGGTGCGGGCGAGCAGGAGCGCGCCGCTGGTGTCCTTGTCCAGCCGATGCACCAGCCTGGGCCGCTCGGCCGAGTCGAAGCGCAGGGCGTCGAGCATGCCGTCCAGGTGGCGGGTGGTATGGGTCCCCCCCTGCACCGCCAGCCCCGGCGGCTTGGCGAGAACGATCATGGCGTCGTCCCGGTACAGCACCATCCGGCGCAGGGCCTGGGCTTCGTGCTCGGGGACCGGGCGCGGCGCGGCGGGCTCCGCCGGAGGGGAGAGGGGCGGGACCCGGATGGTCTGCCCCGTCTCCAGGCGCAACCCCGCCTTGGCCCGCCCGCCGTCCACCCGGATCTGGCCGGTGCGCAGGAGTTTTTCCAGGCGTCCATGGGTCATGTCGGGAAACCGGCGTTTGAACCAGCGGTCGAGCCTTTGTCCCGCCTCGTCCTCCGCGACGGACACCTGGGTCGCTTCGCTCATGATCCTTCCTCTCCTTGCCCGTCGCGGCGGCGCAGTTTGTCCCAATAGGCCAGACGCTTTCCGATCTCGCGCTCGAACCCCCGCTCCACGGGGCGGTAGAGGCGCAACCTGTCCATGCCGTCGGGAAAGAAGTTCTGTCCGGAGAAAGCGTCCGGCGCGTCGTGATCGTACACATATCCCTTGCCGTAGCCGAGCTTCTTCATCAGCCCGGTCGGAGCGTTCAGGATGTGCTTGGGCGGGGTCAGCGATCCGGTCTTTTTGGCGGCGGCCATGGCCCCCTTGAAGGCCATGTAGGCGGCGTTGGATTTGGGCGCGGTGCCCAGGTACACGACGAGCTGGGCGATGGCCAATTCGCCCTCCGGGCTTCCCAGCCGCTCATAGATGTCCCAGGCCGCGAGAGCCTGGGCCGCCGCCTGGGGGTCGGCCAGCCCGATATCCTCGACCGCGAACCGGGTCAGGCGGCGGAGGATGTAGAGCGGGTCCTCGCCCCCGTCCAGCATCCGGGCCATCCAGTACAGGGCCGCGTCGGTGTCCGAACCCCTGAGGGACTTGTGCAGGGCGCTGATCAGGTTGTAGTGGCCCTCGCGGTCCTTGTCGTAGACCGGCGCGCGCCGGTGCACCGCCCGGACCAGGGCCTTGATGTCGAGGACCGTCTCCGGGGGGAGGGCGAACAGGTCCTCAGCGACGTTCAGGAGGTGGCGTCCGTCGCCGTCGGCCATGGCGCGCAGCGCGGCGCGGGCGTCGCCGTCCACGGGAAGCGCCCGCCCCTCCGCCTGCTCCGCCCGGGACAGAAGCTGCTCCAGGGCGTGGTCGTCGAGCCGGTTGAGCACCAGCACCTGACACCGCGACAGCAGCGGCGCGTTCAGCTCGAACGAGGGATTCTCGGTGGTGGCGCCCACCAGGACGACCGTTCCATCCTCCACATAGGGCAGGAATCCATCCTGCTGGGAGCGGTTGAAGCGGTGAATCTCGTCCACGAACAGCAAGGTGCCCTGGCCGGTTTCCCGCCGCTTGCGCGCGGCCTCGAAAACGCGGCGGAGATCGGCGACGCCGGAAAAGACCGCCGACAGCGGCTCGAAGTATGAATCGGTGTGATGGGCGAGAAGCCGGGCGATGGTGGTTTTTCCCGCTCCCGGCGGCCCCCAGAGGATGATCGAGGCCATCCGGCCCGTCGTCGTCATCCGTCCGATGGGGCCGTCGGGTCCGATCAGATGGTCCTGGCCCACCACATCGGCCATCGCCCGCGGGCGCAGGCGGTCGGCCAGGGGGGGGAAATCGGGTTGGGTTGGTCTCG
>JADGDA010000381.1 GCA_015228695.1 Alphaproteobacteria bacterium | reverse complement strand
CGACGGCGTGACCGGTTTCGTGAGGATGGTGACGGGAACCGGGATGTCCCCCATGCTGGAGAGGTCCGGCGTCCCGAAGGCCTCGGTCATCAGGATCACCGGGGGAAGGACGGCGTCCCGGTCGGCGGCGGCGAGGCGCAGCATCGTCAGGCCGTTGACCTCCGGCATCCGCCAATCGAGCAGCAACAGGCGCGGGGGATGCCCCTCGGCCCTGGCCCGGCGGAACGTCTCCAGCCCCTCGCGGGCGCCCGACGCGGTCTCGACGCGCCAGTCGAACGACATGCACATCCGTTCGAGCACCTCGCGGGTGGTGCGGTTGTCGTCCACCACCAGCACGGAAACATCACGGCCCCCGCCCCGCTCCTTCGCGGCGGACACCGCCTCTTGCGCGGCCCGGCCGAAGGTCGCGGTGAAGCGGAAATCGCTGCCGCGTCCCGGCTCGCTGGAAAAGCCGATCGTTCCCTCCATCAGGACGACGAGGCGCCGGCAGATGGCAAGCCCGAGACCGGTGCCACCATAACGGCGGGTGTCCGAGGCGTCGGCCTGGGTGAAAGCCTGGAACAGCTTGTCCTGGTGCTCCGGGGCGATGCCGATTCCGGTGTCGCGGACGAGAAATTCCAGGGTCACGCTGTCCTCGTCCATGTCCATGAGGGAGACGTGGAGATAGATTTCCCCGCTGTCGGTGAACTTGACGGCGTTGGTCACTAGGTTGAGCAAGACCTGTTCCAGGCGGACCCGGTCCCCCATCAGCCACGACGGGATCTCCGGCCCGGTCTCGACGATGGCCTCGATCTCCTTGCGGGCCGCCTCGGTGGACATGATGGCGGCCACGTTGTCGATGACTTGGCGAAGCTGGAACGGGGCGCATTCGATTTCCAGACGGCCGGCCTCGATCTTCGAGAAGTCGAGGATGTCGTTGACGATGGAAAGCAGCGTGCGGGCGGCGGCGTTGATCCGGGAGACGTGCCGCCGCGCCTCGTCGTTCATGACCGTCTCTTCCAGCAGACGCGCAAGGCCGATGATCGCGTTCAGCGGAGTCCGGATTTCGTGGCTCATGCTGGCCAGGAAGGCGCCCTTGGCCTCGTTCGCCCTCTCGGCCACGCGCTTGGCCTCGCGAAGATCGTCCTGGGCGCGCTGCTGCGACGTCATGTCCTGGAAAATCAGAAACAGGTGCTGCCGCGCGCCACGGAAGATCGTCGAGAAATAGACGTCCGTCCAGATCTCCTTGCCGTAGGTGGTGATCACATGGGCGCTGACCTTCCGGCTCACGTTGTCGGCCAGGACCGCCAGGGCGTTTTCCATGAGGTTGCTTCGCTTCCAGGACTCGATGCGGCGGAAATTCGATACCAGCAGTTTCTCCACCGTGGTTCCCACGATGGACGCGGCCATCTCGTTGGCGAGGACACACGGGCCGTCGGCCTCGTACACAATGACGCCGAACGGGGATTCCGAGATGATCCGGCTGTTGAAATCGTTCAACTCGGCCAACTCCGCCTCGCTTCTGCGCCGCGCCGAGATGTCCCGGGTCACGGAGACGAACAGCGGACGGCCGCCGCTGACAAAGAGATTGGCGGCGATCTCGACCGGGATCAACCGGCCGTCCTTGGCCCGGTGGGTCCGCTCGAACAACGCCCGCCCCTCCCGTTCAAGCTGTTCGCGGACGTCGGGGGTCATTCCCGTCACCCCGTGGTTGAGGTTGAGCGGGGACATGGACAGAAGCTCGTCGCGGCTGTAGCCATAGAGTTCGACGGCGCGGTCGTTCACCGCCACGAAGCGGCCGGGGGCGAACCCCTCTCCCCTTTCGACGACGGTGATGACGTCGTTGGTGGCGTTGAAAATCTGGCGGAACCATGCCCGGGATTCGTCCAGGGCCACCTCCGCCGCCTCCAGCCTTTCCTCCGCCTCCTGCTTCTCCCGGCGGCGCGCCTCCGCGATCCGGAGCCGGACCAGGACGGCGATGCTCACCAGCAGCCCGAGCCCCACGAACCCCGCCGCCCCGCTCACCAGCAGGATCAGGGAATGGCGGAGGTTCCGCTCCCCCTGCACATGGGCGTGATCGGCGAGGCGCTGCGCCATGCCCCGGGCGAACGAGACCACATAGACCAGCCGGGAGGCCAGTTCCTCGTAAGTGTGCGTCCCGGCCGTGATCACGACGACGCGCGCGTCCTCGAAACGCCCGGCCTTGCCGAGTTCGAGGATCTGGGAGCGAATCTCTTTCCATTCGACGGCGAGCGCGCGGGCCTCGGCCACCTTCGTCATATCGCCCAGAAACCACCGCTCCAGGATGTCGATCCGGTCGAGCAGGCGCTGATGAGCCTCCTCC
>JADGDA010000380.1 GCA_015228695.1 Alphaproteobacteria bacterium | reverse complement strand
CGGCTGATCGACGCGACCGACCAACCCTTCGCCGACACCTCCCTTCTGCCCACGTCCACCCTGTGCCGGGCGGCGCGGACCCGGGTCACGGTGGCGTTGTCGGGCGACGGGGCCGACGAACTGCTCGCGGGCTACCCCACCTACAGGGCCAATGCGTTTTTCCGCTTGTACCGTCATGTGCCGACGCCGCTGCAAAAGGCCCTGCACGATCTGGTCCATCGCCGTCTCCGCCCCCGTTACCGCAAGGTCGGCTGGGACACCAAGCTGAAGCACTTCCTGCGCGCCTATGGGTTGGGCCGCGAGCGGGCCCACGGAACCTGGAGGCTTTACTTTTCCGAGGCGGAGAAGGCCCGCCTCCTGTCCCCCGAGGTCCGCGCCGCGCTGGACGGGTACGACCCGCTCGACGCCGTCGTGGGATGGTTCGACCGGGTCCCCGAGGTGGATTTCCTGAATCGGAGCCTGTTCGTCGACCTCAAGACCTGGCTCGCCGACGACATCCTGGTCAAGGTCGACCGCATGAGCATGGCCCATTCCCTGGAGGTCCGCTCGCCGTTTCTCGACCACCGCCTGATCGAATTCGCGGCGACCCTCGACCCCGTGGCCAAGATGCGGGGGGCCCTGCAAAAAGTGATTCTGCGGGACCATCTGGAAGGCCGGATTCCTGAGCATATCCTGTCCCGGCCCAAGCGCGGGTTCAATGCCCCGACGCGCCGCATCGCCCTGGAGCGCATTCCGGAAGGGTTGGCCCAGGACCTGTTCTCGCGGGAGTTTTGTCTGGATTCGGCGAAAGAGGATGTGACATACAAGGGCTTTGCCCTTGCCGTTCTGGCCGGGTGGCTGGGGAGCGGTCAGGCGGTTCGGAGTTGGTGAGAATGAGCGGGGAACCCAAGGGCCTCTCCTACGTCGTGCCCTGCTATAACGAGGAAGGCGCCGTCCGCCGGTCGCTGGAACGGCTGTCCGCCGTTCTTGGCAAGACCGGACTCGAACACGAAATCATCGTCGTCAACGACGGTTCCCGCGACAACTCCGCCAAGATCGCCGCCGAGGTTCCGGGCGTGCGCGTCATCAGCCATCCCGTCAACTCGGGCTATGGGGCCGCGATCAAGACCGGCATCCGCAATGCCCGTTTCGCCTGGATCGGGATCGTGGACGCCGACGGAACCTATCCGATCGAGGAACTGCCCCGCCTGATCGATGGCATGGAGCAGGGATTCGACATGGTGGTGGCCCAGCGTCAGAACGTCCAGGACCTGGACAGCCCGGTCAAAAGGCTGTTTCGCGGGATTTTCATCCGGGTGGTGAGTCTGCTCCTGGGGCGCAAGGTCCGCGACCCCAATTCCGGGTTCCGGGTGTTCCGCAAGGATATGGCGACTCTTTTTCTGCCCTTCCTCTGCCACGCCTTTTCGTTCACCACCAGCATCACGGTGTTTGCCTTCGGGCAGGGAATGTTCATTTCCTACGTTCCCATCGACTACAGCGCCCGGGTCGGCAAGAGCAAGGTCCGCCACATCCGCGACTCCATCCGCACCGCCCAACTCGTGCTCCAGGGGGTGATGTACTTCAACCCGTTCAAGTTCGCGTTGATCACCGCCGGTCTGTTCCTTCTTTTCGGTGCGGCTCCCGGCGCGATTCTCGGCCTTCTGGGCTACGTCACCGCCGGGTGGTTCGTGTTCTGGTCGATGGCGGTGGTGGCGGCCCTGCTGCTGATGGGGCTGTTGTTCGACATGCTCCGCATCGCCATTATCCAGACCAACCGCCCCGACGATCCCATGTGTTTCTTCTGATCCAGGATAAATTGGCTGGAACTCTGTCCGCACTTACTGAAACAAGGAACCCTTGCCATGAAGATGCCCCTTGCTGCCGCTTTTTTGTTTGCCGCCGTCCTCTCCGCGCCGACTCCCGCCGCCGCCGGCGACCAGGATTTCACGCTGGTCAACAAGACGGGGTATGAGTTGAACGCCGTCTACGTCTCCCCGAGCCGCGAGTCCGACTGGGGCGAGGACGTCATGGGAAGGGACACCCTGGGCAACGGCGAGTCCGTGGAGATCGAGTTCCACCGCTCGGAAAAGAGCTGCCGTTGGGACTTGAAGGCGATCTATACGGTCGATGGCTCAAGCGCGGAGTGGAGCAACATCGACCTGTGCTCGGTCGACAAGATCACGATCCGCTACAACAAGAACACGGACACGACGAGCGCCACCTACGACTGATCGGACTCTCATACACCCGGTCATTAAGAATGACCGGGAGCGGTTCCCTCAAACGCCGGGTGCGCCCGTCCGGGCGCTTGGCTTTCGGCGCGTCGTGCCGAAGGCACGCCTCC
>JADGDA010000037.1 GCA_015228695.1 Alphaproteobacteria bacterium | reverse complement strand
CCGCGCGGACGCCAGCCCGATCCTGACGTCCAAGGCGGTTCCCGGAAAGTCCTCGGACTTTCCGGGAACCGAGCCCGCAACGCGGGCCGGCGCTCCTGTGCCGGAGGTCGCCCGGCGATTGAGGGCGGGGAACCGTATAAAGCAGGGCCGGCTCCGAAAGGGGCCGGCCTTTGTCTTTGGGGTTGGTCCTATTCGCGGATGGTGTTACGGCATGGCGTGGATGGCCGGAACAAGTCCGGCCATGACGATAACGTGCTGAATCTACACATATTTCCCATCAACTGAACAGTATTGCTCTTGGGCTTATTCCTTCGCGAGATGCCGCGCCAGCGCCCCTTCCAGCGCGGAAAGCGCGGCGATCAGTTCCCGCCGGTCCTGTTCCCGCACGGCGGCGGGTCCGTCGGGATCGGGGATGTGGCGCAGGGATTCCAATCCCCAGCGGGCGGCGAGGCGCAGGGGGAAGCGGCCGCCTCCGGCCATGGCGTCGATGGCGGCCACCTCCTCGGCCGAGCGGTGCTGAAAGGTGTTCATCAGGTACGAGACGATGAACGTGTTGTCCCGGTGGATATACGAGGACAGCCCGTCGTCCCGCTCGCAGATGCCGCCCAGCAGGTCCGCGACGAACAGGCCTATCGTGGTCTGCGAGATGGGTTTCCCCTCCCGTGCGTCGTGAAGGAGTTCGGCCACCGTCGCGGCATAATCCCGGCCCCACCGTTCCGCGTCGGCGGCCACGGCGGTCCGAAGCGAAGTGGTCAGGGCCAGCGCGAAACAAAAGGCCACCGCCCCCATCCGCAACCGCCCGCGCAAAACCCGTGTCCGCGTCATTCCTTCGGGGGGGTGTCGTCGTGCATGAGCTTCTTGATGGCGAGAGCCATCAACTTCTGGCGCTGTTCGTCGTCGAGGTTCGCGAGCAACGATTGCTTGGCCTTGCGAATCTCCATGGCGCGGCGGATCAGCTCGGCCCGGTCCTCGGTCACCAGTCCCTGGCCGCTGGACTTCATGGTGGCGATGGCCTGTTCGCGGGACGAAAGGGCCGTGTTCCGTTCCTTGAGGGCGTTCGTGGCGCGCGAGGTCTCCCGATAGGCGTCGAGGTTCTCCCGGGCCTTTTTCGACATGACCAGGGACAGCAAGAAATCAACGATCGCGTTCGCCATGCGGGGGCTTTCCTGTTCCATCGCCCGGAATGGGGGCCTTGGGTTCATCGGCCAGGGGGTCCTGCTTGGGAAAATCCGCGGCCAGAGGGCTGAAAGGCTGGCCCGGACGGGGGGCGTCCGGGTGCGGGGAGGGCGGCTCGTCCTCGGGAGGGGCATCCCCGTCGAGGGCGTCCCGCAGCAGGGTCTCGTCCCGCCGCGCGTCTTCGAGCAGCGCGTCCTCGGGCGGAAAGCCCTTGGGCCAGATGCGGGTGGGGCGTCCGTCGCCGTCGGGTTCGTCCCCTTTCCCGGTTCCCCGTGGGGACGCCGTCTCCTGCGGGGACCCGCCGGCGGAGCCGTGCACGGCCTTGAACACCAGCCGCTGGGCCTGCCCCAGGTCTCCGTCCTGGGTCAGGTCCAGGACATGGCGTTGGGCGTCCCACTCGGTCCCCAGACGGATGAGGCGGTCATAGCGGGCGAGGAAGAAAAGAGCGTCGGCCCGCATGCGCGGGTCCGTCGCCAGCATCCGCCCCAGCGTAGAGGAAAAGGCCTCGTCCCGCTCGGCCGCGTCGCGCAGCAGATTGCAGAACACCGACCGCTCGCCGCAGTCGTAGCGGACCCACAGGGTGGGAAGGGTATCGGCGGGACACAGGCCGGCCCTCGCCGCCAACGACGCAAGGACCCCGTTCAACTCGTCCCGCGCGTCCCGGTGGGTGAGAAAGAAGGCGTTCCCCTGGGACTGCTGCCGCCGCTCGATCAAAAGCCGCGTCGTGACGTCGGTATGGTCGGCGGAGCGCTTCATCTGCCACAGCAGTTGGCGGATCGTCCTCCCCTGCTGCCGCAGGCTGACCAGCATGCCCATGAATCCGGCAACCATCCACACGACCAGAACCGGGCCGGCGACCGAGGCCACCACCATCGTCAGGGACCAGGGATCAAGGGCCATCACCCCCTCGGCCCCGAAGCGCGCGGACAGGAATTGATAGGCCAGCCCCAGCCACAGAAGCGTGGACGCCAGGGCAATGCCGACGATCAATGCCACCGCGATCATGAACCCAAGCCCCTCCGTGTGGTCAGCCCCTCCGTATGGTCAGGACGACGCACCGGCGTCATTTTGCCGATTTTCCGCCGGTTGTCACCGCCTGAATGCACGAGAACAGGGCAATCGCATAAGAGTGCGTTTGCCCTTTGTTTGTTGTTCCCTCAAGCGCCGGGCGGGCGCGTCCGCGCCCTGGGCTCCCGCGCGAACGCTCGCGCGGGGCCTCAACGGCCCAGTTTTTGCGCCGTGCCAAGCGGATATCCATCGAAATTTTCAAATGCGATTGCCCTGGTACGAGAACTAGCCCGCTTCATCATATCCGCCGTAAGAAACCATTGGCGCAGACCGTCACCATGAATCGTTCACGGCTTTTGTCGATGATGAATTCGGGGGATTCCTGCAAGAAGGCGGCGATGGCCTCCATCGGGCCTTCCGTGTTCTGGTAGACGGAACTGAGGGTCGGATTGAAGTTGATCGTCGTGTCCTCGACGACAAGATAACATCCTTTGCCGACCATCGAAGACCATGTCCGCAACTCGGCGAGAACGTGATCGCGGCTGTGATCCGAATCGAGAATCACCATGATTTTTGAATTGGCGGGCAGCATGTTCCTGACGATATCGACCGTGGCCGCATCCGTGCTGGAACCGGTTACGTACTTGACGCGCTTGTGCTGGGGGCGTTTCTTGTTGGCGTGGATATCGACCGTGACGACGAGTCCCTTTCCGAGCAGATCGAAGAGGGACGCATAGCAATAGGCCGATCCTCCCCGGAAGGTTCCCGTCTCGATGATGACGTCGGGGCGGGTTTCCCAGATGATTTCCTGGTAGACCCACATGTCTCCCGGCGTTTTCTGCACATCGTGCCCGAACCAGTGCAGCGTCACCGTCTCCCGGCGGGAAACGATCATCCAGTAATTGTAGATCTGGAACAGATCGACGAACAGGCGCTCGTTCGCGGAGAGGCTGTCCGGGGGCGGGGTTTCCGGGAACATCGCCCGGTGAAGGCCATCGTGCAGGGCGTCGTTGTTGATATCGAGGCTGACCGCCTTGCGAAAGGCCGCCGCCGCCGTCTCCCGATGGCCCCGGTTCAGCGCGTCGCGCCCCTCCCGCCCCAGCCGTTCCGCCTCCGGCGCGCGGTTTCCGGGGGTTTGCGCCCGCATGTGGCGATAGGCGGCGGCGGCGGCGTCCAACCAGCCGAGGGCGATGTTCGCGACGATCAGGTCGTGGGCGATTCTCCTGTCGTCGGGCGCCAGCGTCAGCGCCCGTTCCAGGGCTTGCCCCGCCTCCTCGAAGCGCTCGGCCAACAGAGCGCTGTGGCCGTGGTAATACAGGAAGCTCGCGTTGTCGGGGTCCAGGGCGGCGGCCCGCCGATAGCTGTCCGCGCTTTCACCGTAACGCCCCCGCGCGCTGAGCACCCGGCCCAGGTTGCGGTGGGCCAGGGCATGATCCGGCCACATCTTCAGGGTATGGCGGCAACTCGCCTCCGCCTCTTCCAGACGGCCGAGGTTGCAGAGGGCGATGCCCAGATTGACATGGGTCAAGGCGCAATCCGGCTGGATTTCCAGGGCGCGGCGGCAACTTGCCTCCGCTTCCTCCTGGCGGCCCAGGTCGAGGAGGACGCCGCCCAGGCCGCCGTGGGCGGAGGCATGCCGGGGGTTGAGCGCGAGCGCCTTCCGGTAGTGCTCCTCCGCTTCGGCCAGCCGCCCCGACATGTAGAGGGTGAGACCCGAGGCGAGGGGCTCGTTCTCCGGCGCGGCGGCGTAGGCCCTGACCGTCAACGCATCGACCTCCGGCCCGGACAATCCGCGCAGCCGCCCCGAGACCAGCGCCCTGACCGCGTCGTCGTCCTGTCCGGTCCGGAGAAGGGCATCGATATAGCCCAGCCAGGAACGCGCCTGCGATGAGTCGGATTCCAGGGCCGCCCGGAAATGGGACAGCGCCGCCTCCAACTCGCCCTTCCGCGCGAGGAGTTCGGCAAGGTTGCAGTTGGCCTCCGGATGCCATGGCTGCGCATCGAGATGGGCGCGGTAAAGCCGCTCGGCGTCCGGAAACCGGCCCGCTTGGCAGCACGCGAGGGCCTGGGCGAGAACGTCGCTCGGAGCCGCCGTCCCGGTCATCGATATCCTCACCACGATTCGCGGGCCACGGTTCGCGGGCCACGGTTCGCGGGTAATGTAGCCCGGAAGGCGGGACATGTCATTTCCCGGATTACCGGCGCGGGGGGTTTTGTGTAGGATGGGGCGCGGGTTCGCGCGGGGTGGAGCGTCGAGGGGAGACGGGGGGATGTCCGAGCGTCACAGGGTCGATGCGCGTGGGGCGATGTGTCCGGGGCCGCTGATGGAGATGATCGCGGCCATCAAGCTGGCCGCCGTCGGCGACGAGATCGAGGTTCTGTCGTCCGACAGGGGCACCGTGGACGACATTCCCGAGTGGGTCGCCAAGGTCGGGCACCGGATGGTCGAATCGGTCGCCCTCGACGGATATTGGAGCGTGGTGGTCAAAAAGGCGAAGTAGTTCCCGTCTCAACAGGGGTCATGTCATGTCGAAGAGAGTGTTGATCGTCGGCGGCGGGATGGGCGGCACGATCGTCGCCAACGGCCTCGCCCGTCATCTTGGGGATGAGCTGCGCCGGGGCGAGGTCGCCATCACCATGCTCGGCGACACCGACCAGCATTTCTACCAGCCGGGGCTTCTCTACGTTCCCTTCGGACGCATGCGGGAAAGCGAGCTTTCCCGCGAGCAGCGCCAGGTTCTGAACCGGCGCGTCACTTTTCACGTCGATCCGGCGAAGCATATCGACGTCGAGAAGAATCAGGTGACCACGGACTCGGGCAAGACGCACGGCTACGACTATCTGGTGCTCGCCACGGGCTCGCGCGTCATGCCCCAGAACATCCCCGGCATGGTCGAGGGCGCGCACTGGTTCTATGAACTGGCGGCCGCACGGAAGCTGCGGCAGGCGCTCGATACGTTCCAGGGCGGGACGATCGTCGTCAACGTCAACGCCCCCCACAAATGCCCGGTGGCGCCCATCGAGGTGACGCTGATGCTGCATGACCACTTCCGGGCCAAAGGCATGGGCGAGAAGGTCCGGTTGATCTACACCTATCCGATCGGCCGCCTGCACGGACTGGAGCCGGTGGCCAACTGGGTCAAGCCGGAATATGACCGGCTGGGCATCGCGTATGAAACCTTCTTCAACACCAGCAAGGTCGATCCCGCCGGGAAGACGATTTCGTCGGAGGAGGGCGTGGACCTCTCCTACGACCTGCTGATCACCATCCCGCCGCACCAGGGGGCCCAGGTGATCGACGATTCCGGCCTCGGCAAGGGCGGCTGGGTCCCGACCCATCCGAGGACGCTGCACCGCGAGGGCTCGACCAACGTGTTCGTGGTCGGCGACACCACCAACATTCCGATCTCCAAGGCGGGCTCCACCGCCCATTTCGAGGCCGATACCCTGATCGACAACCTGGTGTCCCTGATCGTCGACGGGCGCATGACGCGCACCTACGACGGAAAGGTCTACTGCTTCCTGGAAACCGGCATGAAGACCGGAACCTACATCTGGTTCGATTACGAGACGCCCCCGTCGCCGTCGCCGCCCACGCAGATGGTTCACTGGTTGAAACTGGCCTATAACCGGATGTATTGGCTATCCGCCCGTGGCCTGCTGTAGGAGCGTCCCATGACAGAGACCGTCCGTTCCGCGAAGACGACCAGTGAACCGGCCACCGATGAATTGGCGCGGGCTCTCGCCGCGGTGAGGGAGGCCATGACCGACACCATGGTGGAACGCCTCTCGCTCACCGGCGGCAATCTCATGGAGATCGCGGACCGTCTCAACGACGAGGACACCCGACAGGCCGTGCTCAAGACCCTCGACGCCCTGACCTCCTTGAACAGGATCGGGGCTCTCGACACCCTTGTCGAACTGATGACGCTGGTTCACGCCTCGCGGACGGCGCTCAGCGACTCCATGGTCGAGCGGCTGGTCATGTTCATCGAGAATATCGTCACCAACGTCGCCACCGACGAACTGGCGACCCTGACCCACGGGGCACAGACCGCCCTTGAAGGGGCCGTCGACGAGTGCGCCTCACGGGAAACCTCCCCCTTCGGCCTGTTCGCCACCCTGGGGCATCTGGCGTCGCCGAATTCCCTGCGGACGCTGAACTTCATGCTCAGTTTCGGGGAGAAGCTCCGCCAGGGCGCCATGGTGCTGGCGAAGACCCATCACTCCTGATTCGGTGGGGTATCACAGCGCGTCGCGGAGGCGGTGGTAGGCCATCACCAGTGCCAGGAGGGGGGCGCGCAGGCGGCCGCCGGGAAAATGGCGGTGGGGGATGAGGCGGAACAGGTCGAACCGCTCCGACGTTCCGGCCACCGTCTCCGCCATCAGCTTCCCCGCCAGGGTCGCCAGCGCCACGCCCTGGCCCGAGTAACCGTGGGCGTACAGGATGCTGGGGCTGAGGTGGCCGAAATGCGGCAGCCGGTTCAAGGTGATGGCGACGTAGGCGCCCCAGGCATAGTCCAGGCCCGTTCCGGACAACTGGGGGAACACGCGCAGCATCCGCCGTTGCAGCCCCGCCTTGACGTCGTGGGGCTCGCCCAGCCAGTAGTGGGCGCCGCCTCCGAACAGCAGACGCCGGTCGGGCGAAAGCCGGAAATAATCCACCACCATATTGAGGTCGGCGACGGCGATGTCCGTGGGAAGGACCCCGTGGGCCTGTTCCTCCGTCAGGGGCTCGGTCGCGATCATGTAGGTCGCGACCGGCATGATGCGCCCCCGGCACTCGGGCACCAGCGATTTGAGATAGGCGTTGCCCGCCAGGATCAGGTGCGCCGCCCGGATTTGCCCGCTGTCCGTGTAGCAGATGTTGGGGCCCGCGCCCCGGCCGCGGTCCAGACGGGTGACGCGCGTTCCCTCGTGGATCACGGCCCCCGCGTTCACCGCCGCCCGCGCCAGCCCAAGGGCGTAGTTGAGGGGATGCAGGTGTCCGCCGCCGCTGTCGAACAGGCCGCCGACGTAAAGGGGGGAGGCGACGTGGCGATGGGTCTCGTCGCGGTCGAGGAGCCGCAGCTTGTCGTAGCCGTAATGACCCCACGTCGCGAGGATGTGCCGCGCCTCGCGCCCGTGGCGGGGCTGGCAGGCGAACAGATAGCCGGATTTCAGATCGCAGGCGATGGCGTGGCGCTCGATCAGGGAGCGGACCAGGGCCTTGCCCTCCTCGGCGAGGTCCCACAGGGCCATGGCGACGGGAAGGCCCCGTTTTCGCTCGACCGTGCCGAGGGTGCCGGAAAAGCCGGTGACGATCTGGCCCCCGTTGCGCCCCGACGCCCCCCACGCGACCCGCTTTTCCTCCACCACCACCACCCGATAGCCCCGCTCGGCAAGGTGCAGCGCCGCGGAAAGGCCGGTATAGCCGGCGCCGACGACGCAGACGTCGCAGGTGACGTCGCCGACGAGCGGGGAAAAGTTCGTTTCCCAGTTGGCCGTCGCGGTGTAATACGAAGCGGCGTGGGTGATGCGGTGCGCTGGCTTGGCGTCCATGGGTGATGTCGGTCCAGTGCGTGGCGCCCGAGGCGAATGGCGGGTCCAGTAGCACGCCCCCTTTGCCTCGTTCAAGCCGTCATGTCACGAATGTTTCGCCGCGTCCGGCGCGCACGTCGGGAAGTCTCGGAGCACAGGTTGGGATGAGCATGGAAACCCTTGAAGAATGGCTGCGTAGCCGTGGCATCAGCGAAGTGGAATGTCTGGTCGCCGACATGTCGGGGGTTCCCCGCGGCAAAATCCTGCCCGCCCGCCGCTTCCTCAACAGCGGCAAGGACCGGGGGCTGCGCCTGCCGGAGTCGGTCTTCGTCCAGACGGTCACCGGGGACTATCCCGAGGAGGACCCGAGCAACGAGGCCAACATCGACATCTATCTCCAGCCCGATCCAAGCTCGATTCGGATCGTTCCCTGGTACGACGAGCCGACCGCCCAGGTGATCCACGACTGCCACTACGCCGACGGCAGCCCGGTCGGGATGGCTCCGCGTCAGGTTCTCCGCCGGGTCCTGGAGCGTTACAAGGAAATGGGCTGGAAGCCGGTCGTCGCCCCCGAACTGGAATTCTTTCTGGTCAAGGTCAACACCGATCCCGATTACCCGCTGGAGCCCCCCATCGGCCGTTCCGGGCGGCCGGAGACCGGGCGGCAGTCCTATGGAATCGACGCCGTCAACGAGTTCGATCCGCTGTTCGAGGACGTCTACAACTTTTGCCGGCAGCAGGGATTGGACGTCGAGACCCTGCACCACGAGGCCGGCGCGGCCCAGATGGAGATCAACTTCAAGCACGGCGAGCCCCTGGACCTGGCCGATCAGGTGTTCTTGTTCAAGCGCACGGTGCGGCAGGCGGCCCTGCGTCACGACGTCTACGCCACGTTCATGGCCAAGCCCATGGACAAGGAGCCGGGCAGCGCCATGCACATCCATCAGAGCGTCCACGACGACGCCTCCGGGACCAATCTGTTCGCCCAGGTCGAGGAGGGCCGGGACTCCGACCTGTTCCTGTGGCATATCGGCGGTCTGCAAAAATACCTGCCGTCGGCCATGCTGCTGCTCGCGCCCAACGTCAACAGCTATCGCCGGCTGGTGCCGGACTTCGACGCGCCCATCAACATGCACTGGGCGCGCGACAACCGCACGGTCGGTCTGCGGGTTCCCCTCTCCCTGCCCCAATCCATGCGGGTCGAAAACCGGGTCGGCGGCGCCGACGCCAATCCCTATCTGGCCATCGCCGCGTCGCTGGCCTGCGGCTATCTCGGCATGGTGGAGCAGATCGATCCGGTGAAGGCGATCACCGGCAGCGGCTATGACCGGGCCCACGGCCTGCCCCGCCACCTGCCGGGCGCCATCGGCAAGTTCGCCTCGGCGAAGGCGCTGCACGAGCTTCTGGGCGAGACCTTCGCCAAGACGCTGATCGCGGTCAAGGAGGCCGAGTGGAGCGCCTATCAGCGCGTGGTCAGCTCGTGGGAGCGGGAGTACCTGCTGCTGAACGTGTGATACCGGTTCAGTGAGCGGGCGTCTTTGCCCCGTGCGCGAGGACGAACCGGCGGCTGCAATAGGGGCAGACCACCTCCCGGGTCTCGGGGGAGACGCGCAGGGCGACGCGGGGGTGGCCGTGGGAGTCGCAGGTCACGACCGGGTGGTCGGTCTCGACCGTTTCCGTGACCTTGATGGCGTTCGTTTCCGTCATGATGTGCACCCCCCCTTTGCGCGCCAAGGACATTGACCCCCGGGACAGGGCGATGATACCCATTGCCGGCGGGCGATCCAACGCATTCTATCGCCCCTGTCCGACGGTTGGCCATGTCCCTGTTTCAGCGTAATTCCCCCGCCGCGTCCAAGCGGCGCTCCGACGAGGCCCCCGACAACGCCGTCGAGATCGCCCACCTGTGCAAGACCTATGGCCGGCGGGGCGGCGCTTCGCTCCATCCGGCGCTCGACGACGTCACCCTGACGGTGCCCCGGGGGTCTTTCTTCGGTCTGCTCGGGCCGAACGGGGCCGGGAAGTCGACCCTGATCAACATCATGGCCGGGTTGACGCTGAAGACGTCGGGCAGCGCGCGGATCTGGGGCTGGGACGTCGAAACCCACGAGCGGGAAGCGCGCATGGCCATCGGCGTGGTCCCCCAGGAACTCAACCTGGACCCCTTTTTCACCCCGCGCGAGGTCCTGGACGTTCAGGCCGGGATGTACGGGGTCCCCCGGAGCGAGCGCCGCACCGACGACATTCTGGCGGCGGTCGGTCTGTCCGGCAAGGCGGACGCCTATGCCCGGACGCTCTCGGGCGGGATGCGGCGGAGGTTGCTGGTGGCCAAGGCGATGGTCCATTCGCCGCCGGTTCTGGTGCTCGACGAGCCGACGGCCGGGGTGGACATCGATCTGCGCCGCCAGCTCTGGGACTCGGTGAAAGGACTGAACGCCGCTGGGGTGACCATCCTTCTGACCACCCATTACCTGGAGGAGGCGCAGCAGTTGTGCGACCGCGTCGCCATCATCGACCGGGGGCGCCTGATCGCCTGCGACACCACCGCTTCCCTGTTGAAGCGGATCGACAGCAAGGCGCTGACCGTGTCGTTGCAGGAGCCGCTGTCCGGCATTCCCTCCGGGTTGAAGGCGTTCGCCCCCGAGGTGAGGGAGGACGGGCGGCTGGTCTTCCGCTATCATCCGAGCAACGCCCGGATCGATGCCCTGCTGGAGGCCGTCAGGAACGCGGGCCTCGTCATCGCCGACGTCTCCACCGAGGAGACCGATCTGGAGGATATTTTCCTGCAACTCACCCGCCACGGGGTCGGAGACGAAGGCTGACGCGGGTCCTTATCCTTGTCCTTATCGGGGTCCTCCTGGCGTGGACCTTGGGAGCGTGCACCCCCATGCAGCAGCCGGCCGGCCCCCTTTCCGGAGTCTCTCCCCGCATCGGCGACGGGCGTTTTCACACCCGGGATGGCCTGTCCCTTCCCCTGCGCTGCTGGAAGCCGGTTCACGACGGTCCCCGGGCGGTGGTGCTGGCCCTGCACGGGTTCAACGACTACGCCAACGCCTTCGAGACCGCGGGCCGGCATCTGGCGGAGCGGGGACATGCCGTCTATGCCTACGACCAGCGCGGCTTCGGCGCATCTCCCCATGCGGGACTGTGGGCGGGAACGGGTCCCATGGTCCGGGACCTGGGCGACGCCGTGGCCGAACTGCGCCGCCTCCACCCCGGCGTTCCGCTGTTCCTGCTGGGGGACAGCATGGGCGGAGCGGTGGTCATGACGGCGGCGGCGGGACCCGAGGCCCCGAAGGCCGACGGCCTCATCCTGGTGGCCCCGGCTGTCTGGGGGCGCTCCACCATGCCGCTCCTCTACCGGACCGCCCTGTTCCTGACCTCCCGCACGGTGCCCTGGCTGCGGCTGAGCGGACGGGGGCTGAACATCATGCCCTCGGACAACATCGAGATGCTGCGCGCCCTCGGCCGCGACCCCCTGATCATCAAGGAGACCCGCGTCGACACCCTGCTCGGGCTGGTCGACCTGATGGACGAGGCCCTGGCCTCGGCATCCCGGCTTCCGGTCCCCGCCCTCCTGCTCTATGGGGAAAAGGACGAGGTCATCCCGAAGAACGCGGTCGAGAGCGTCGTGGACAGGCTTCCCAGGGATGGGGGGCAAAGACGGGTGGCGCTTTACCCGGACGGATATCACATGCTGCTGCGCGATCTGAAGGCCGAGGTGGCGCTGGACGACATCGCGTCCTGGATCGCCGCCCCCGACGCCCCCCTCCCCTCCGGCGCCGACCGCCGCTCGATCCGTTCGCGGTAACTCCGGGGGGGCGCCGAGCGGGGGGGTTGACAAGGGGTGACGGATTGCGATTTATATCCCCGGCGGCTCGGCTTCACCGGGGAACGGGGTGGAAATCTTCCGAGGCGCATAAAGTGGGCGGTTAGCTCAGCGGGAGAGCACCACGTTGACATCGTGGGGGCCACTGGTTCAATCCCAGTACCGCCCACCACTTTATTCCACGTCCCGGCCCATCGCGAGGCCGGTATCCGGGCGGAGAAGCTCCGACGGGGGGGAGGACGAAGGTGGAGGTCGATGGGCCCGACGTTCCGCCGGTCGCGGGTGATGCCTCGTTCCTGGGCGCCCTTCTCGTCTCCCTCGACCGCTCCGGCATTGGCGTCGGCCTGTTCGACGCCTCCGACGTCCTGATCCGCTGCAACCGGGTTCTCTCCGATCTCTACGGCGGTCTGCTGGGTTCGGGCGATCCCGTCGGGCGTTCGTTCGAGGCGCTGCTGCGCCTGTTGGTGACGCGGGGGGAAATCTCCGGTCCCGAGGCGGTCGTCAATCCCGAGGGATGGATACGGAAGAGGCTGGCGCTCCACCGTTCGGGCGCCGGGCCGGCCGAGGAGACCTTGAGCGACGGCCGCACGTTCGAGGTGGACGAGACCGTTCTGCCCGGCGGATGCATCATCGGGCGCTGGACCGACGTCACCGAGCGCGACCGCGACCGGGCGCGCCTTCAGAACGTGATCGACATCGTGGATGACGGGGTCGCCCTGTGGTCCCCCGACGGCGCCCTGGAGTTGTTCAACGCCCCCTTTGCCGGGCGCTTCGGGGACTTGGCGGAGGGGTTCGGGCGCGGGTGGTCCTTCTCGCAGACGCTGGCCGCGCTGGCCCTGTCCGGGCGGCTCCGGATGCCCGGCCCGCCCGAGGACTGGACGCGCGCCTATCTGAAGCGCCGCGAACAGCCGGAGGCGCAACTGGACCTGGAGTTCACGGACGGAAAGGCGTTCCTGCTGCGCGAGCGCCAGAGCCTGGACGGCAGCGTCGTGTCGGTCCTCACCGACATCACCGTCATCAGGGAAAAGGCCGAGGCGCTCCAGGCCAACCGCGCCAAGAGCGAATTCCTCGCCTCCATGAGCCACGAAATCCGCACCCCGATGAACGGGATCATCGGCATGGCGGAGATGCTGGAGCAGACGGGGCAGACCCCCGAACAGTCGAGCATGACCACGATCATCCGCGACTCGGGCGCGCTTCTGCTCAGCATCATCAACGATATCCTGGATTTCTCGAAGATCGAGGCCGGCAGGTTGGAACTGGAGATGACCTCCTTTTCCGTCAGTCAGGTGGTCGAACAGGTGGCCGACCTGCTCGGTCCCCGCGCCCACGACAGGGGAACCCAGCTTCTCAGTCTGGTCGATCCGACCATTCCCGACCACCTGGAGGGCGACCCCATCCGCGTCCGCCAGATTCTGACCAACCTCGTCGGCAACGCCATCAAGTTCACCGGGCACGGCCACGTCACCATCGACGTGAAGGCGGAAAGCGCGACCACGGATACGGTCACCCTGCTGTTCCGGGTCCAGGACACGGGAATCGGGATCGATGCCGAGACGCAAAGAAAGCTGTTCCAGCCCTTCAGCCAGGGAGACAACTCGATCACGCGGCGTTTCGGCGGCACCGGACTGGGGCTGTCGATCTGCCGCGCCCTGACCGGTCTGATGGGGGGCGAGATCGGCGTGGAAAGCGCGCCGGGGGCGGGCTCGGTCTTCTGGGTCCGGGTGCCGTTCGGCATCAAGCCCGACCACAGGACCTCCTACAAGGGGCGGTTGAGCGGCAAGAGCATCCTCGTGGTCACGGAAAACCGCATCCTGTCCCGGATCATCCACCAGTATCTGGCCTTCGGGGGCGCCGAGATCGAGACGGTGGAGACCGCAGCCCAGGCCCACGACCTGATGCGGGGGAAAGTCGCGTCCGGACGTCCGGTCGATCTCGTCCTGATCGATGACGGCTTTCCGTTTCACGGGTCGGAGAAGCTGGTGGCGACCATCGCCGTCTCCGGGGGGTTCAGGGATACGAAGACCGTGGCGATGCTGCCGCGCTCCGGCGTCGCCCAGGCCAGGGAGCGCTTTCCCGATGCCTTCGCTATTCTGGCAAAACCCGTTTCCAGGGACCGGCTGTGGGCCATCGCCGCCGGGGCCCTCGGCCTCGAACCCCTCGCCCCGGCTCAGGATGCCACCTCTCCCGCGGCGGGCAACCGTCTCCTCGGCGTCAACTATTATCCTCCCGATCCGGAGGAGGCCCGGAAGAACGGGACGATGATCCTGATCGCCGAGGACAATCCCACCAACCAGACCGTGATCGGCATGATGCTGACGCGGATCGGTCTCGCGGCCGATATCGTCGGGAACGGGATCGAGGCGTTGGCGGCCCTGGAAAAACACGGCTATGGCCTGCTCCTGACCGACTGCCACATGCCCGACATGGACGGGTACGCGCTCGTCGGACGGGTCCGGGCCCGGGAACAGGCGGGCGGCCGCCATCTTCCCGTCATCGCCGTGACCGCCGACGTGATGGCCACGACGGAGGCCCAGTGCCACGGCGCGGGCATGGACGCCTGTCTCAAGAAGCCCATCGGCATCGCCGACATCGAGTCGATCGTGCGCCGCTTCCTGCCCAGGGCCCTGGAACTGAGGCGGCGGGTTCCGCCGTCGGATGGGGCGTCCCCCCTCAAGACCCCCGATTATTCCGGAGCGGCGGTTCTGGAAGTGTCCCTTCTCCGCGAAGCGACCGGCGGCGACGACCGGACGATGCGGATCATTCTCGACGATTTCCTGGAACGCGCGCCCTCCCTGGTCGGCGAGATCGAGCGCAGCCTTGCCGCCGGCGACGTGGCGACGGCCCGGGAGGCCGCCCACTCCCTCAAGGGGTCGGCGCGGATGATCGGCGCGATGCGCCTCGGCGACATCTGCGCCGAAATTCAGGAACACCTCGACCAGGGAAAGGTGGGGCGGGCGGCCGCGCCCCTCGCGCGGGTGCATCAGGCGCTCGCGGAGGTCGCCGCCGTGGTGGCGCGCATGTCCGCGTCCTCCTGACCACGGAGGCCCGGCCTTC
>JADGDA010000379.1 GCA_015228695.1 Alphaproteobacteria bacterium | reverse complement strand
GTGCCCGCCGGGCGCGCCCCCAGCATGATCGACGAGTACCCGATTCTCGCCGTCGCCGCCGCCTGCGCCGACGGCGTCACCCGCATGGCCGGGCTGTCCGAGCTGCGGGTCAAGGAAAGCGACCGCCTCACGGCCATCGCACGGGGGCTTGCCGCTTGCGGCGTCAAGGTGGAGGTGGACGGAGACACCCTGACCGTTCACGGCACCGGAAAGCCGCCTCGGGGCGGGGCCACGGTGGCGGTCAATCTGGACCACCGCATCGCCATGGCCTTTCTGGTTCTCGGCATGGCGACGGACGATCCCGTGGCCGTGGACGACGCGGCGGCCATCGCCACCAGCTTTCCCGGCTTCACCACCCTGATGAACATAGGGGACGCCCGATGATCATCGCCATCGACGGCCCGGCCGCCGCCGGCAAGGGAACGCTCGCCCGCCGGCTCGCGGCGGAACTCGGCTTCGCCTATCTCGATACCGGGCTTTTGTACCGGGCCGTCGGGATCGGGCTCAAACGCGCCGGTGGAGAGCCCGACAACAAGGAAGACGCGACCATGGCGGCGCAGCGCGTCACTCCGGCCTGTCTTCAGGACCCGGCGCTGCGGTCCGACGAGGCGGGTCAACTCGCCTCGAAGGCCGCGATCGTTCCCGGCGTCCGCGCGGCGCTGCTGGAGTTCCAGAGGGACTTCGCCCGCACGCCCCCCGGCGGGGCCAAGGGGGCGGTGCTCGACGGCCGCGACATCGGGACCGTCGTCTGTCCGAACGCCGCGTGCAAGATCTTCGTGACCGGAAGCCTGGAGGTTCGCGCCGCCCGGCGCGCAAAGGAGTTGCGGGAACGGGGCGAGGCCGTTATAGATGAACGTGTCCTTCAGGAAATGCGCGAGCGCGACGAACGCGACACCCGCCGCAGTTCGGCTCCGCTGGTCCCGGCAAGGGACGCCTTCGTGCTGGATACCTCGGACATGAACGCGGAGGAGGCTTTTCAGGCCGCCCTCGCCCATGTCCGGTCCAGGATGGGCTGAAGCGACGCCCGTAATGTCTCAAGACCGCCGGATACAACCGGCTGGCCCGAAATAGAACATCGAAAGGACCAAACCGCATGGCCGATACCATTGCCACCACCGATGTGGCCGAAAAGGAAGATTTTGCCGCGCTGCTCGAAGGCTCACTCGGCGCCTCCGGCGGCATCGAGGGCGCCGTCATCAAGGGCACCGTGCTGAGCGTGGACAGCGACTTCGTGACCGTGGACGTCGGGCTGAAGTCGGAGGGCCGCGTCAACGCCAAGGAATTCGCCGTTCCCGGAGCCAAGCCCGACATCAAGGTCGGCGACACCGTCGAGGTCTTCGTCGAGCGCTACGAGGACAAGGATGGCATGATCATCCTGTCCCGCGACAAGGCCCGCCGCGAGGAGGCCTGGAACGAGTTGGAGACGGCGGCCAACGAGAACCAGCGGATCACCGGCGTCATTTTCGGCCGGGTCAAGGGCGGCTTCACCGTGGACATCAACGGCGCCGTGGCGTTCCTGCCGGGCAGCCAGGTGGACATCCGTCCCGTGCGCGACGTCGGCCCGCTTCTGGGCACGCCCCAGCCCTTCCAGATTCTCAAGATGGACCGCGCCCGCGGCAATATCGTCGTCTCCCGCCGCGCCGTGCTGGAGGAGACCCGCGCCGAGCAGCGTTCCGACCTGATCGAGAATCTGAAGGAAGGCCAGATCCTGGAAGGCGTGGTCAAGAACATCACCGACTACGGCGCCTTCGTCGACCTGGGCGGCGTGGATGGCCTGCTGCACGTGACCGACATCTCGTGGAAGCGCATCAATCACCCGAGCGAGGCGCTCACCATCGGCCAGACCCTCAAGGTGCAGGTGATCCGCTTCAATTCCGAAACCCAGCGCATCAGCCTCGGCATGAAGCAGCTTGAGGTCGATCCCTGGGAAGGCGTGGACAAGAAGTATCCCATCGGCCAGAAGTTCACCGGCCGGGTCACCAACATCACCGACTACGGCGCTTTCGTCGAACTGGAACCCGGCGTCGAGGGGCTGGTGCACGTCTCCGAGATGAGCTGGACCAAGAAGAACGTCCATCCCGGCAAGATCGTCTCCACCAGCCAGGAAGTGGACGTCATGGTCCTGGACGTGGACCCGCAGAAGCGCCGCATTTCGCTCGGGTTGAAGCAGACCATGGGCAATCCGTGGGAAACCTTCCTGGAGAAATTCCCCGTCGGCGGCATCATCGAGGGCGAGATCAAGAACATCACCGAGTTCGGCCTGTTCGTCGGCCTGACCGGAGAGATCGACGGCATGGTGCACCTGTCCGACCTGGACTGGGCGAAG
>JADGDA010000378.1 GCA_015228695.1 Alphaproteobacteria bacterium | reverse complement strand
GATGGCCCGGATGTGGGTCTTGGTGTAGGCGCCGTAATCGCCGGGATCGGCCGGGTCGGAGAACTGGATGTCGGCGCCGGGCGGCAGCGGGATCAGGCTGCCCGGTTCCATGCCGACCTGCAACACACCACCGATGCCGCTGCCGTCGTTGAATCCGGCGACGGTGCCGTCGGGATCGCGGATGAAGCCGGTGAACAGGGCGGCGACCTTGGCCTTGACCAGGGCGGCATCCTCGTACTGGTCGAGTTCGTGGACGCGCAGCAGCACCGGGGCCAGCCAGGTGATACCGCGCACCTGCCCCGGTGCCAGCGGCTGGAACAGATTGGCCACGTCGCCAGCTGGCAGGCGCACGGTGTCGAGCGACAGCGGACCAAGGGCATCGCCGGGGCGGTTGGCATAGCAGTGGTAGGCGACGCGGCGGCCCGAGCCGTCGAACTCGATTCCGGCCCGGATGCGGGCACTGCCGCCGATGTCGCGGTGCAGGTCCATCGGCACCTGTTCGCGGTCGAGCAGGTTGATGGTCAGGGGGAGGGGAGAAACATCCTCGGCGACGCGCAGCCGGGCGAAGCTCTCGCCGCTCTCGACCATGGCGCGGAAGGCCAGGGACTGGAGGCCGTAGAAATCGGTCAGGCCGGCGGCGTCAGCCCGATCCGTCCAGCGGTCCCACAGCGAATGCAGGGTATTGCGGACCTTGGCGTCGGGGTGGCGCGAGCGCGGCTTGATGCCGGCCCCCACCGCGTTGGCGGCCAAGGACTGCACCGCCGCCGACACCCAGGGATTGTTGCGGGCGTACCAGCCGGCACGCCGTGCCGCCGTGGTGGCGCCGGACTGGATCGAGCCGTTGAGGCCGTCCACGGTGCGGGCGCCGTCCCAACGCCGACCACCGCCAGCTGCGTCAAACGAGCGGCGGCGGTCGAGGCCAACGGCACGGAGAAGGGATTTCCACATGCCCCCGATTATCGGAGGTGGTGGAGTCCCTGGCTATTCAGAGAGTTTGGGAAAGATTGGCGGGGATTGGTACTGTGGGAGATCCAATTGCTTCTAGTCGCAAGTCGCCTCGATTTCTTCTCTCAATATCGTCCTGAGATCGTCGAAGTGAACTTCGACAAATCTTAATGTCTCCGCCGACGTTCCGAGCATGACGTCTATCGCTGGCTCGTCAGCGTCGATGATGGCCTTCTTCATCGCAGCGAGGGCTATGTCGTCCGACTTGACGAACTCGTTGTACTTGGCAGCGCATACCGGGCAGAGAGTAAGGAACTGCGCATGGTGTTCCCTTGAAAACTGCTCCCGGCCCAACGCCTCCATCGCGACAAAGTAATATTCTTCGTTGCGCTTCCTGAAGGGCATCTCATTGCTGCAAAGCTGGCAAATCATCTGCCTGTCGTCGTTGGTGTAATAGTCGATAAGCCAGCGGTGAGGCTCGACGGCTGTCCTGCTCGTTCGCACGGACCGCTCTCGGGGGGCATATTCCTTCTCCACAGCATCCTGCCACTGCTCCGAAACCCGGGTCTCCCTGCGCGCGGCGTCGGCCGATGTCCTGACCGGAAAGGTCGGCCTATTGGCTGTTTCGGCACGAGACTGCTTCCATGCGTGAAAGTCCTCGAGATGCGACTTAAGAAACTCGACATCGTCGAGCGACACGCCAAGCTCGCTGGCGTGCTGAAGCTTCTTCACGGCCTCCGTCTGGTCTTCGGCCTTTATGCGTAGGAGCTTCATAAGCTCGTCCGCGTCGCGGAACTCCATGCACAAGTCGGTCGCCGACAAACCGGCAGGCTTTTCCAAACTTTGATCTTCGGTCGGAATCCACTCGGTCTGGCGAAGGCGGGTCAGCATGAAGGAATCGAAGCTCATGGCGCGGTCGCTATAGTAAAACCATTCGTATTGGCCATAGAAAAAACTACGGTCATCGCGAAGGAAGTCCGTAAGATACCTCCAAAGAACCAGGGACCGCCTCTTTCTGTTCTCGAAGCTGTCAGACGCTTTCACTGTATCGATAAAACTATCAAACCCATCAAGCTTGTAATTCTGTACGGTTTCAGGGCGCGTCGAACGTCTTTTTATCTCTTGCGGCAATTCACCATCAAACATGATGCGCCGAGGACGGTGCATGACGCCAAGTCTATTCCATAGGGCATCGCTGGCAACACCATCAGGCAAGGGTTCATCGACGAACCACGCGCCCGGAAAATTTTCAAAATAAAGGTGCAATTCTTCATCGTCGCGATAGATGTCGCCGGGACGTTTATAGGGCTCCTCGACGCGGCAAATGGAATTGGGCTGAAAGCCGCTTGCTGAACGGGTAGCCTCCTTCGGGCTGTTGGGGG
>JADGDA010000377.1 GCA_015228695.1 Alphaproteobacteria bacterium | reverse complement strand
ATCGTGCTGACCCCGGTGCGCATCCACCGCGCCGATGCCGTGCGGGCCAAGCTGGAAGAACTGAACCTGTCCGAGGCCGACCTCGCCGATGCCGTCGCCTGGGCGCGCCGCCCCGGATGAGTCCGCCCCGCCTTGTGCTCGACACCAACGTGCTGTTGTCGGCGCTGCTGTTCCAAGGTGCGTCCATGACATGGCTGCGGACGGCGTGGCAGTCGGACAGTATCCGACCGCTGGCCAGCCGCGACACCGTGTCCGAATTGTTGCGGGTGCTCGCCTACCCCAAATTCGGTCTGGCAGCACCCGACCGCGATGACCTGCTGGCCGATTACCTGCCATGGTGCGAAACGATGACCATTCCCGACCCGCCGCCGGTGACACCGGAATGCCGTGATCCGTTCGACCAGCCTTTCCTTGTGCTGGCCCTGGCGGGCCGCGCCGATGCGCTGGTCACCGGTGACCGCGATCTGCTGGCGCTGGTGAATTCGTTCGCGGTTCCGATCCTCACCCCCGCCGAGATGAAGTCCCGGCTGCCGGGGTGATGGCCCCCTACGGCTCACCCGATTGCGATGTGATATCCGATGAATCTGGGCGTGGCGATGATCGGGGCGTTGCGCTATCCTGTCCCGGAGGCTAAACAGGGGGGGCCTCGCATGTGGAATAACGTGGAGTGACGCCGGAGATGCTCACCGAGGACGATATCGACCCCCGCCTTGACCTGCGCGCCGAGATCGACCGGCTTCGGCGCGAGAAGAACGCGGTCATCCTGGCCCACTACTACCAGGACGGCGAAATCCAGGACCTGGCCGACTTCGTCGGCGATTCCCTCGACCTCTCCCGCAAGGCGGCGGCGACGGAGGCCGACGTGATCGTGTTCTGCGGCGTCCGCTTCATGGGCGAGGTGGCCAAGATCCTCAGTCCCAAGCGGCTGGTGCTGATTCCCGACATGGAGGCCGGGTGCTCCCTGGAGGACGCCTGCAAGCCCGATGTCTACCGCCGTTTCCGCGCCCGTTATCCCGACCATGTGGCGGTGACCTACATCAACTGCTCGGCGGAGGTGAAGGCGCTGTCGGACATCATCGTCACCTCGTCCAACGCCGAGGCGATCGTCAACCAGATTCCGCCCGACAAGCCGATCCTGTTCGCGCCCGACCACCATCTGGGGAGCTACATCGCCAGCCGGACCGGACGCACCAACATGACCCTGTGGCCGGGCGCCTGCATCATCCACGAACAGTTTTCGGAGCAGGAACTGCTGAAGCTCAAGGCGGCGCATCCCGGAGCCAGGATCACCGCCCATCCCGAGTGCCCGGAGGGGATCCTGCTGCACGCCGACCACATCGGGTCGACCCGCGCCATCCTGCAATACGTGATCGAGTCTCCCGCCACCGAATTCATCGTCGCCACCGAACTGCACATCATCCATCAGATGGAAAAAGCGGCCCCGCACAAGCGCTTCATCGCCGCTCCCGGAGCCGACGGAAGCTGCAACTGCGCCACCTGCCCGTTCATGGCCAGGAACACCCTGGCCAAGATCTATCTGTGCATGGTCAACGGGAGCCCGCAGATCGAGATCCCGGAGGACCTGCGCGCCGCCGCCGAAAAATCGCTCCAGCGGATGCTCGACATGTCCGTGTCCATTCCGCCCGCGGCCCGGAATGCCGCTGAATAACCTGCCCGCCGACGCGGTTCGGCGCATCGTCGGGGATGCGCTCGCCGAGGACGTCGGCTCCGGGGATGTCACCTCCGACGCGGTGATCCCGGCCGGTCTCCGCTTCACCGGGGTCATGGCCGCGCGGGAGCCCATGGTGATCGCCGGGTTGCCCGTCGCCGCCGAGGTGTTCCGCGCCGTGGTTCCGGAGGCCTCCTTCTCCCCCCAGGTCGTCGATGGCGACGCGGTCTTTCCCGGAACCGTCATCGCCCGTCTGGAGGGGCCGGCCCAGGGGCTTCTGACCGCCGAGCGCACCGCCCTCAATCTCCTCCAGCACCTGTCGGGAATCGCGACCCTGACCCGCACCTACGTCAACCGGATCGCGGGTACCGGCGCGACCCTGCTCGACACCCGCAAGACGATTCCCGGATTGCGCCTGCTCGCCAAGTACGCCACCCGTGTCGGCGGAGCGCGCAACCATCGTCTCGGCCTCTATGACGGGGTGCTGATCAAGGACAACCACATCGCCGTGTGCGGAAGCGTCGCCGCCGCCGTAGCGCGGGCAAAGGCGCGCGGTCTGCCCAACATCGAAGTCGAATGCGACACCCTGGAGCAGGTCGAGGAGGCCGTCGCCGCCGGAGCCGACATCATTCTCCTCGACAACATGGGGCCGAACCGGCTGC
>JADGDA010000376.1 GCA_015228695.1 Alphaproteobacteria bacterium | reverse complement strand
CATCGGAGGCCTTGGCCTGCTCCAGGGCGTGTTCGGGCGTCTCGGTGATGAAGGCGTTGAGCGCCCGCCCGCGCTCCATGGCGTCGATGTGGGCCCGGGCCAGTTCGACGGCGGTGAAGTCGCCCTTGGCGAGGCGGGCGCGGGTCTCGGCGATGGTCAATCCCGTCAGATCGGTCATGGGGGTCACTCCACCACCTTGGGAACCAGGAAGAAGCCTTCCGCCGCGTCGGGAGCGTTGGCCAGCACCTTCGCCGGAACCGCGCCGTCGGCGACCACGTCCGCGCGCTGGAACAGGCCCATCTCGGCGACGCTGGCCATGGGCTCGACGCCGGTCGTGTCCACCTCCCGCAATTGCTCGATGAAGCCGAGAATGGCGGACAGTTCCCCGGCCAGGGGAGCCAATTCCTCGTCGGGCACGTCGATGCGCGCCAGAAAGGCGATGTTGCGAACGGTGGCTTTATCCAGGGACATGGGGCGCGCGTCTCCGTGGTGGATCGGACGGACTTGGCTTTCGCCGTGTCCGCGTATTATCATCCGGCATGGCGATCCGCAACCCCAGCCAACTGAAAGCCCTTCTCAAGCCCGGCCAGCGGCTGCTCGGGCTCGATTTCGGCGACAGGCGGATCGGGCTGGCCCTGTCGGACCCCAGCCTGACCATCGCCTCGGCCCTTTCCACCATCGAGCGCCAGTCGATGGTCAAGGACGTCGCCGCCCTGATCCGCTCGTTGCGCGACAACGAAGCGGGCGGCATGATCGTCGGCCTGCCCCTGCAAATGGACGGGACGGAGGGCGAGCGGGCGGAGATCACCCGCAAGTTCACCACCTCCCTGCTGCAACGGGTGGATATCGAGATCGCCTTCTGGGACGAGCGCCTTTCCTCCGCCGCCGTCGAACGGATGCTGATCGCGGAAGCCGACATGAGCCGCAAGCGCCGCCAGGAGGTCATCGACAAGACCTCCGCCGCCTACATCCTCCAGGGCGCCCTCGACGCCATGGCCTACCGCGCCAATGCCCCGCTATAAGCTCACCCTCGAATACGACGGCACCGCCTTCGTCGGCTGGCAGAGACAGAACAACGGATTTTCGGTCCAGCAGGCGTTGGAGGAGGCCGCCGGGAGACTCTGCCAGCGCCCCATCGCCGTCCACGCGGCGGGGCGCACGGATTCGGGCGTCCACGCCCTGGGGCAGGTGGCCCATGCGGACCTGCCGCGCGATCTGCCGGGCGACAAGGTCCGGGATGCCCTGAACGCCCACCTCCGCCCCCTGCCGGTGGCCGTGCTCTCCGCCGAGGAGGTCCCCCCCTCGTTCCATGCCCGCTTTTCCGCCGTCGAGCGGCGGTATCTGTACCGGATATCCAATCGACGCGCCCCGTTGGCCCTGGACCTCGACCGGGCCTGGTGGGTGCCGGGCGCCCTTGACGCCGAGGCCATGGCGGAGGCGGCCCGGGTACTCCTCGGCCGCCACGATTTCTCCACCTTTCGGGCTGCGGAGTGCCAAGCCGCCTCCCCCCTGCGCACCCTCGACGAACTGAGCGTCGGCCGCCTGGGGGAGGATATCCACGTCGTGGCCCGCGCCCGCTCGTTCCTCCATCATCAGGTTCGCAACATGGTGGGAACCTTGCGCCGGGTCGGCGAGGGAAAATGGACGGCGGCCGACCTGCGCCGCGCCCTGGAAGCCCGCGACCGGAGCGCCGGAGGACAAACCGCCCCCGCATGCGGGCTCTACCTCACCGGGGTCGGATATTGAGTGATTGGCCGCATCAAATCATGGAATGAACAACCTGAGCCAACAGGACGGTCAGGAGGAAATGGATCAGGACCAGGGTGGCGGCGGTAGCGGCGGAAACCGCCAGGGTGTTTTTGGCGACGAACCATTCGTACAGCATCAGGACGATCTGAATCGTCTGCTGCGCCTCAAGCAAGGCCGTCGCGGACAGCGCGGACAGGCCTTCGAGCACCGTCAGGGGAAACAGGAGCACGAATTCGGCCAGCACGAACCAGTTGGAAGCCGCGATGTAGAGACAGTAACGCCCGGAACACCCGAGCACGGGGGCCAGGGAAGCCATGACCACCGGCCAGGCGGTCCAGAGAATGACGTAGGAAACGGCCAGCACGACGGCGTATTCCCATGGCCCGCCCCGCTGCGCGGCGCCAAAATCGAGGTACGACTGGAGGGCGAACAGGGGAAGCACGACCAGCGCCATCACGAAGGAGCGGGAGGCCCCGGCCGGGGTGTTGTCGAAGAAGCCTTCCGCTTTCCCATCAAGCAAAGCGATCCGCCAGACGCCGTGCAGCGCCCTGGAGACGTCGCTTTCGCTCATGGGAAATAGCCTTCCAG
>JADGDA010000375.1 GCA_015228695.1 Alphaproteobacteria bacterium | reverse complement strand
CAGACAGATGCTCCGAGAACACCCGCAGCACCTGAGCGTGATCCTGATCGTCCAGCCCGAGGAAGGGTCGGGCCGGGATGGTGGACGAGTGCTCGCCGACCTCGTGGTAGGTCATGAAGTCGGACTGGGAGCGCTTTACGAACCGCGCGTCGCCCCGCTCCACGTCCTTGGCGCGACGGTAGACCGGCTGTGACCGGGCATGGTGGGTGATGCTGCCGCCGAACTGGTGGATGGCGGCATAGGGTCGGTCGGAACCGATATCGACCCCGCCTCCCCCCCTGGCGTCCCCTGGCGCCCGGCGGAAGTGGATGCTGCCCAGCAGGTGTCCCGTGTGGATCAGAGTCTTGGTTTTGCCGCTTTTCAGTTTCTGTTTGACCGTTGCCGGTGCCAGGGCGGCCCACGGCCGACCCTGGAGGTCCGTGCCGGAGGCAAAACGTTGCTGGGTCGACGCAACCAGTTCCAGCCCGATCCGATCCCACGCCGGGGACAGATCGGAGGCCGCCGCCGCCAGCCGATGCAAAGCGCCGGTCGCGTCGCCCGTATCAATGGTCACGTCAAGGCAATACCCAGCCATCAGACGAAACCCCGTAAGTTGTCATCGGTGAACACCGGAGCTGCCGCCGTTCCTGCAACCCGCCCGACCTTGGGAGCGGTTTCAATGCCTGCCACCTGCAAGGTCAGGGCGCCGCTGGCGATATCGCGCAGTTTGCGCATGGCCGCGTCGTGACCCGCCCGCACCGTCTCCGACGGCGCATCCCGGTACAGGAGATAACGGGCGACGTCGCAGGCGATCCCCTCCACCTCGACCGGCACCGGCGCGAGCGGCACCGTGTAACGGGTGCCGACATAGCCGTTGATCAGGCCGTCCGCCTCGGCACAGCGCAGGTCGATCCTGGCCTGATCGACCACGCCCGCTCCGGCGTCGTCGGTGAGCTGGATCAGCTCATCCTCGCCGAAGCGGTCGATCAGGGCTTGCAGGGTTGCGTAAGCCATTACGACGGGTTCTGAATCAGGAACCCGGCCAGGATGCCGGTCAGCACCGGGGCCGACTCCTCGACCACGCCGTAAATCCACGACTTGGTGTTGTTGTCCCAGTACGGCTGCTCGACGGCGGGATGGCCGGTCATGGTGTAGGTGTAGCCGAAGCTGGGCTCGGCCATGGCCATCAGGTTGCCCGCATCGCCCCCGGCCCCAGCCCCGACATAGGCCATCACCGCGTTGTTGCCCCACACGTCGTGGAAGGCTCCGGCATCGTCGGCGTAGGTCCGCTTGCCGACCACCACGTTCGCGATCTCGATCAGGTTGGCGAACTGCTCCAGGGTCACCGGGCCTTCCTTGGTGTACTTGAAGCGCTCCAGAACCTGCGGATTGTTCCGCGCGGCGGTCCAGGCCAGCGGCGACAACACCAGGGTGTTCGGATACATGCCGGTGGTCGCCCGCACCGCCTCGCGCCCGTCGGCAATGTCGGTAAGCGGCTTGCCGGTATCCGCCGACCACTTGTCGGCTCCGGCCAACGTATTCTTGTGGTCCGCGTCATAGTTCCCGGCGTCGGTGGCCATGGCCGCCTGTTCGTACTCGACGCCGAGCGACATGGCCGCCTGCGTGGTGGTCACCACCCCGGCCCCCAGGTCGATGCCCGGCACCTGAGCCGCATCGCGGATGAACTCGCGCGGCAGCTTGCCTTCCAGGCCCCGGTTGAGCAGGGCATAGGGCTTGCCCAGATAGCCGAACTCGATCCGTCTGGTGTTGGCTCCGGGCGCGCGGCGGGTGTTGTAGAGGAGGAAGCTCTCCTTACCGAACTCCAGCACCTGACCGCCGGACAGGCCGACATAGGCGCGCGGAAACAGCCGGTCGCCGACGCTGTCCGCGTGGCGGTACCCCCGCGCCTGATTGCTGAGGATCGGATCAATGACCCGCACGGACGACGGGTTGAGAATGGGATCGGGCATGGGGAACTCCTTAACGCAACAGGGCTTCGACGAACTGACCGGCGGCGGAGGCCGCCTGCAAGGCGTCGGCGAACACGAATTCGGGCGCGTCGCCGCCGGCAAGCACGGCTCCGTTGGCGGCGGTCGAGGTCACCGCCACCGCCCCGGTCTTCACCGTCAGCCCGCCCGTGGACGGAATGGCGCGCCCCTGGGTATCGACGATCAGACTGTCGCCGACGGCAATGGCGGCACCCGCCTCGACGACGACAACACCGGCGGCGATGATCGCCACATCCTTGGTGTCGGCGGCGGCATACTTGGCAACGCCCTTGACCTTCTGGCCCTGGACCGTGGCCTGGGCATTGTCGAAGCCGATGGCACGACGGGCAGCAATGGCACCGTCGGCAACGCCGGAGAGAACAAG
>JADGDA010000374.1 GCA_015228695.1 Alphaproteobacteria bacterium | reverse complement strand
GGGCGTTCTGCCCTCGGTGTGCGTCCTCGACGTCACCGAGGACCCCGACGAGGTGGTCGCCGGGGTCCGTTCGGGGACCGGTCCCACCGCAATCGTCCTGCCCCTGTGGCGCGCCGTCCCGGTGGGGGATGTCGAGGCGCGGCGGGCCCTGCGCACCTCCGCCTGCCCGCCGGGCCGGCATGACGAGGCCCCCGTCGAGATGGACGTCGCGCGCCGGTTGCTGAGCGACCACGCCCTATACGCCCGCGCCCTCAGCCTGTTCCAGCAGGTGGCGGAAAGCTACTGATGGATGCTGGAAACCGGACGTAAAGGGCGATACAAGGGAACGTCCTCCGTTCCAAGACAGGCTCCGCATGCACCGCTTCGCCAACCCCGCCCGGTTTCTGCGCATCGCCAACGTCATCCTGCCGTGGAGCGCCGGGTTGACGGTCGTTTTGCTCGTGGTGGGCTTGGCCTGGAGCCTGTTCGTCTCCCCGCCCGATTATCAGCAGGGGGAGTCGGTCCGGATCATGTACGTCCATGTGCCGTCGGCGTGGATGGGGCTGTTCGCCTATGCCGTCATGGCCGTGGCCAGCGCGGTGGCGCTGATCTGGAAGCATCCGCTGGCCGACCTCTCCGCCAAGGCCTCCGCTCCCGTCGGGGCCGCCTTCACCTTCATCTGTCTGGTGACGGGATCGTTGTGGGGCAAGCCCATGTGGGGAACCTATTGGGTCTGGGACGCCCGGCTGACGTCGATGCTGATCCTGCTGTTCCTTTACCTGGGGTACATGGCGCTGGTGAACGCCTTCGACGATCCGGGCCGGGGGGCCAAGGCCGCCGCCATTCTCGCCCTGGTCGGAGTCGTCAATCTGCCGATCATCAAGTTTTCCGTGGACTGGTGGAACACCCTGCACCAGCCGGCCAGCGTGATCAAGATGGGGGGGCCGGCCATCTCCGCCGGGATGCTGATCCCGCTTCTGATCATGGGCTTGGCCTTCAAGGCGTTTTATGTGACCATCCTGCTCGTGCGCGTGCGGACCGAGATCGCTTCCGCCAAGGTCCGCGCCATCCGCCTGACCCAGGTGCACGGCTGAACGGACGAGGCTGAAACCGTGGACACGCTTCTCGATCAACTGGCCATGGGAGGATACGCGGGTTTCGTGTGGCCGTCCTATGGGGTGACGGCCGTGGCGCTTCTCGCGCTCGCGGTGGGCAGCGTGCGGGCCATGCGGGCGCGGGAGGCCGAACTCCGGGACCTTCAGGCGTCGTTCGGCGACCGGCGGACGGCGGCTCTCAAGGCGGATGCGGCCCATGACCCGTAAACAGCGGCGCCTGTATTTCGTGGGTCTCGGCCTGCTGGCCCTGTTCGCGGCCACCGCCCTGATGCTGAACGCATTCAAGGACAATCTGGTTTTCTTCTACAGCCCGACCGACCTTCAGACGAAAAAGGTCGAGGCCGGGCGCCGTTTCCGGATCGGGGGACTGGTGGAGCAGGGCAGCGTGAACAAGGACGGCAAACAGGTCCGCTTCAAGGTCACCGACATGGCCCACGCGGTCCCGGTCGTGTTCACCGGCATCCTGCCCGACCTGTTCCGCGAGGGGCAGGGCGTGGTCGCGGAAGGCAAGCTGGACGACAAGGGAACCTTCCTCGCCTCCGACGTGCTGGCCAAGCACGACGAGAACTACATGCCTCCGGAGGTCGCCGACGCCTTGAAGAAGTCCGGGCAGTGGCAGGGCGACAAGGACGGCAAGAACGGTAAGGGTGATGGGAAAGAACCCGGGAAATGATCGCTGAAACCGGCCTGTTCGCGCTGTGCCTCGCCCTCTGCGCGGCCCTGGTCCAGGCCACGGTGCCCCTTGCCGGCGCGTGGCGCGGGGACGCGCGGTGGATGGCGGTGGCGCGTCCGGCGGCGGTGGCCCAGTTCCTGATGGTCGCCCTGGCGTTCGCGGCCTTGACCCACGCCTATGTGGTCTCGGACTTCTCGGTGCAGAACGTCCATGCGAACTCGCACACGGACAAGCCCCTGCTCTACAAGATCGCCGGCGTGTGGGGCAATCACGAGGGATCGCTGGTCCTGTGGGTCGTCATCCTGTCGGTGTTCGGGCTGGCGCTGGCCCTGTCGGGGCGCAATCTGCCGCCTGGACTCCGGGCGCGGACGCTGGCCGTGCAGGCGATGGTGTCCTGCGGATTCCTGCTGTTCATCCTGTTCACCTCGAATCCGTTTCTCCGTCTCGATCCGGCTCCGGCCAACGGACGCGGCCTCAATCCGCTGTTGCAGGACCCCGGCCTCGCCTTCCATCCGCCGATGCTGTATCTGGGCTACGTGGGCTTTTCCATGGCCTTTTCCTTCGCCATCGCCGCTCTGATCGAGG
>JADGDA010000373.1 GCA_015228695.1 Alphaproteobacteria bacterium | reverse complement strand
CTGCGGGAAACTGGGGATCATCCTGGCCCCCCTGAGCCAGCGGCTGAGAAAGCCGGAGCTGGACGACCTGCTGGCCCGTCTCGGTCCGAAGGTCCTTTTCCACGAGCACCAGTTCGCCGAACTGGTGTCGAGCCTGTCGCTTCCCTCCTCGATCCGGTCGGTGGTCGACCTGGACGACGACCGGGCGATCTTCGAGAACGTCGCTTTGAAGTCCTCTCCCGAGGAGGTGAACATCCCGCTCGCGATGAACGAGGTGTGTCTGTACGTCCACACCGGCGGGACGACCGCCGTGCCGAAGATCTGCGTCGTGTCTCATCGGCAGATGGTCTGGAATTCGCTGGACCTTCTCGCGACCGGGATCGTGGGGCTGTACAAGAGCGTGCTCATCACCTTTCCCTTCTTTCACATCGGCGGATGGAACACCTTCACGCCGCTTTTTCATGGCGGTCTCACGGCCGTCCTGATGCGCGAATTCAACCCCGGACTGGTGCTCGAACTGATCCACGAAGGGCGGGTCGAGAATTTCGGCGCGGTCGAGGCCATGCTGCAATTCCTGATCGCCCACCCGAAGTTCGCCGAAACCGACTTCTCCGGGCTGAAAGCGATCACCACCGCCGCCGCCCCCTGTTCGCGGGCGGTGATGAAGGTCTTTTTGGACAAGGGGATTCCCATCAGTCAGACCTATGGGATGACCGAGGCCGGTCCATCCAACTTCGCCTATCTCGCCCGTTCCGATTCCCTGGACGAACTGCTCGAAAACGCGGCGAGCATCGGCACCTCCATGTTCCATTGCGATGCCAGGATCGTTCATCCGGACTCCCGGCGCGAGGTCGGACCGGGCGAGGTGGGAGTCCTGTGCCTGCGGAGCCCGCACAACTTCGACGGCTATCTCCACGATCCGGCGCGGACGGAGAAAGTCCTCGACCGGGATGGCTGGGTCTTCACGGGCGACATGGCCGTGCGGGACCGGGACGGCCTGATTTCCATCAGGGGGCGGGCGGACAACATGTTCATTTCCGGGGGGGAAAACGTCTCTCCGGAGGAGATCGAGCAGGCCTTGATGAAGCATCCCGCCGTCGCCGGAGCGATCTGCGCCGGCGTTCCCGACCCCAAGTGGGGACAGGCGCCGGTCGCCCTCGTGATGTTCCACGCCGGCCGCGACGCCACCGAGGACGAACTCAAGGCGTTTTGCCGGGATCACATGGCCGGCTACAAGGTGCCCAGGCAAATCCGCCCGGTCACCGAGCTTCCCCTCACCGGCGCGGGAAAACTGAACCGCAACGCGCTCGCCGGGATGTTTTCCTGAGAGTCCGTCCTGAAACGAATGGAATTTTTTTAATGTGTTGACCCAAGCCCTCGTCATTCCCGCGAAAGCGGGAATCCATGGCTGCCGCAGAACTCCGGCGTTGGCATGGACCCCCGCTTTCGCGGGGGTGACGAGTAGCACTTTGAAAAACAATATTTTTTCGGGACGGGCTCTGAGCGGATGAAATAGCCGTTTTTTTACCGCAGGCAGGTTTCCCCGATTTTCACCAGCGCCATGGTGCCGGTGGACGTGTTCATTCCGGGGAGGGTTCGGCTGCCGATGGAGCGGGTCTCGAAGTCCTGGACCCGCTCCGCGCATCCCGCGTCGATCAGGGCCTTGGTCAGGGGGGCCAGTCCGATCGGGGAGGATGGGGTGATCAGGACGTGGCTCGCGCCCAGACGCCGGAGCTGGGTCAGAAAGAGCGCCGGGTCCCGGTTCTCCGCCCCGCTGCCGATCACGGTCTGGAGATTGGGGTTGGCGCAGAAATTGGGGACGGTCAGCAGGTAGGACAGTTGGCGCACGTCGGTGACCACCTTGTCCGTGGGGCCGAGATGGGCGTTGATCCAGGGCACCGGGGTCGAGAGGGAGACGGTCCGGGCCAGAAAATCGTCCCGGCCCTCCCCCGAGATCAGATGCCGCAGATAGGACGCCGCAAACACGCCATGTCCGCCGAGTTGCAGGACGATGGTCAGGGCGGCGGCGGTTCTCAGCGGCGACAGGGCTCCGGCGGCGTCCGCCCATCTGTGGGCGGCCAGGGTCGCCGCCACCAGGGCCAGCGGCATCAGCGGCATGAGATGGCGCACCCGCTGCGACGGGCCGAGGAAAAACCAAAGTCCGTAGTAGAGAAGAACCGCCCCCCCCACCCCTGCCAGAGGATGCGCGGCCAGATGGGCGCGGTATCGCCACAGCCCGGCAACGGCGAACGGGAACACGAGCAGCAGATAGGGGCCGGCCCCGGTCCGGGTGGCCTCCAGGGCCTCCGCCGATCCGAGGGTGGCGTGGAACGGATAGGCGAGGAACCAGCCCAGGGATTTGGGAAGGGGAGCCTCG
>JADGDA010000372.1 GCA_015228695.1 Alphaproteobacteria bacterium | reverse complement strand
TGGTAGGGAGTCCCCATGCTGGCCGGTCTGTCGATCCGGGATGTGGTGCTGATCGACCGGCTCGATCTCGTGTTCGAGCCGGGTCTGGGCGTGCTGACCGGGGAAACGGGCGCGGGAAAGTCGATTCTGCTCGATTCCCTCGGTCTCGCCCTCGGCGCCCGCGCCGACAGCGCCCTGGTGCGTCAAGGCGCCTCCCAACTGTCCGTGGCCGCCCGTTTCGACATTCCCCCTTCCCATGCCGCGTGGGAGACCCTGCGCGAGCGGGAGATCGTCGCGGAGGGCAGCGACCTCGTGCTGCGCCGGGTGGTGACCGCCGATGGACGCAGCCGCGCCTTCCTCAACGATCAGCCGGTCAGCGTCGGCCTGTTGCGGCGGGTTGGCGGGGAACTGGTGGAAATCCACGGCCAGTTTGACAGCCACGGGCTGCTTGATCCCGCCGGCCATCGCGCCGTCCTGGACGCCTTCGGCGGACTCGGCGGAGCGGTGGAGGAGACCCGGACGGCTTTCGACCTCTGGCGGGAAGCAGCGCGCGCGCGCGCCCTGGCCGAGTCCGCCCTGGCCCAGGCCCGCGCCGACGAGGACAGGCTGCGTCGCGACGTCGAGGAACTGGACGTCCTGTCCCCTGCCGTGGGCGAGGAAGCCAGCTTGGCCGAGCGGCGCGCCTTGCTCATGCACGGGGAGAAACTGGCGGAGGCCATGGCCGCCGCCGCCGCCGAGCTGACCCAGGGACCGGGGGTCGAGAAAGCCGTGAACGCCGCCCGCCGCCACCTGGAGCGGGTCGAGGCCAAGGCCGGGGGACGTCTGGCCCCGGTCCTCGCCGCCCTGGACCGCGCCGCCATCGAGGCCGCCGAGGCGGTGACCGCCCTGGAAAAGGCGTCGGGTGACATCGACATCGATCCGAACCGGCTGGAGCAGACGGAGGAGCGCCTGTTTGCCTTGCGCGCCGCCGCCCGCAGGCATGGCGTGCCGGTGGACGGCCTGGAGTCCCTGCGCCGGGACCTGCAAAAGAGGCTGGCGGCGCTGGAGGACGGGGGCGCGGCCATTGCCGGTCTCGCCCGCGCCGAGGCATCCGCCCGCCTGTCCTACGTCGAGGCCGCCCGCGCCTTGAGCCGGACCCGCGCCGAGGCCGCGTCCCGGATCGACGCGGCGGTCGGAGCCGAACTGCCGCCCTTGAAGCTCGACCGGGCCCGGTTCCGCACGCGGATAGAGCCCTTGGAGGAAACGGCCTGGGCCCGCGACGGCCTCGACCGGGTGGCCTTCGAAGTCGCGACCAATCCCGGAACGGAACCCGGCCCCATCCACAAGATCGCCTCCGGGGGGGAACTGGCCCGGTTCATGCTGGCGCTGAAGGTGGTGCTGGCGCGCACCTCGGCCATTCCCACCCTGGTCTTCGACGAGGTGGACACGGGGATCGGCGGGGCCACCGCCCACGCGGTCGGGGAACGCCTCGCCCGTCTGGCCGAGGGAGTCCAAGTTCTGGTGGTGACCCACTCGCCCCAGGTCGCGGCCCGCGGCGATCACCACATGCGGGTGTCCAAGCGGGAACAGGACGGCGTCCGCACCCTGGTCGAGCCCCTGGACCCCGCCGCCCGCCGCGAGGAGATCGCCCGCATGCTGGCCGGAGCCGAAATCACCGACGAGGCCCGCGCGGCGGCCGACAGTCTGATGGGGCGTTGACATCCCATGTCCTTCTACGAACGCCACGTTCTTCCCCGTCTGCTCGATCTGGTCATGCGCGACCCGGACATGGCCGTCCTGCGGGCGCGGTTCGTGCCGCTGGCCGAGGGCCGGGTGCTGGAAATCGGGATCGGATCGGGGCTGAACCTGCCGTTCTACCGGCCCGGAGCCGTCAGCACGCTGTTCGGGCTCGATCCCAGCGACCGGTTGCGCCGGCTGGCCTCGCGCCGGCTGGGCCAGGTTCCGTTCCCCGTCGCCCTTCTCGGGTTCTCGGCCGAGGGCATTCCCCTTGGCGACCGCTCCGTGGATTGCGTGGTCTCCACCTGGACGCTCTGTTCCATCCCCGATGCGGGCAAGGCGCTGGCGGAGGCGCGGCGGGTCCTCAAGCCGGGAGGCCGCCTGATCTTCATCGAGCATGGCCGCGCGCCCGACATCGGGGTGGCGGCGTGGCAGGATCGGCTCAACGGAGTCTGGGGCCGCATCGGCGGCGGTTGCAACCTCAACCGCGACATCGGGGCCCTGGTGCGCGGAGCGGGCTTTGCCGTCGACGGACTGGAAACCGGGTATCTGGAACGGCACCCCAGGGTTCTCGCCTTTCTCTCCCGGGGCGTGGGCACGCCCGCATGACCGGCGATCCCGACATCCCGACGCCGGAGCAGGCCCGGAGCGAGCTGGAACGTCTCGCCCGCGAGATTGCCG
>JADGDA010000371.1 GCA_015228695.1 Alphaproteobacteria bacterium | reverse complement strand
CGGACAACGGTCGGATTTGAACATCGGCCCGTACCGCCATTCGGGTGGTCACATGTATCGGAAATTCAAGCATAGCTGGCCGCTGTTCCGTCGGCACCTTTGTCTGACCGCCCGAAAAATGGCGACGGGCAAGATTATACGGGAAGAACTCGACAAGGGAGAGCAGCAAGCGTTCGATCAAGCGGCAGACCATCCATATCTGCAGCGGGTGTTCTGGCGCCGACCGGCGCAAGGCGGGCGCACCCTATACTATGCCTCATTGGACCTTTCCAAGTTCTATCCAATGGTTTCAACAGACGTCATCGTACGCGGGTTCGATTTGTGCTTACCTGGATTCACCAAAGACTCCGCCATGAGAGCGCTCATCAAACGGATGCTGGAGTTCACGGTCTCAACTAAGGGATTGTCCGACGAGATGATGCGCGGCATTGAGCCGCCAACCGAGGAAGGCAAATTCAATGGAATACCCACCGGCATGATGGCGGCTGGTTTCCTGTCAAATGTCGCTATGTTGCCGGTCGACAATGCCGTGAACGCCGCCGTTATGAAGCGAAAGAATTTGGCTCATTTCAGATTCGTGGACGATCATGCCATCCTTGCCTACGATTTCGATGTACTTTGCGCTTGGATCAAAGAGTACGAGGAAATCCTTACAAAGTACGGAATCGATGCGGGAATCGCAAAGGAAAAATTCGACCCAAAGTCACTCAAGGACATCATCTATCCCGACTCGGCCAAAGCCGACGCGCAAATGATGTCGGCCCGTCGCATGGTTGTCATGAAAGAATGCAAGATCGATGGTGCCGATCCCGTGAAGCTGATGACGAGGACCCTCGCACAAGTGTCTGCACTGGCCGTAGCCGATTTCGACCTGTTGACCGAACCGGACAAGAGGCAGCGTCTAGAGCAACTGGAATGGCTGCTCCTGGCCGACATCCCCGACAGAGAAATCCGCTCCGACACCCGCGCAGCCTTTGCTGCGGGTCGAATAGCCTCCCTGGCTCCGACACTGCTGGATCCGAGCGACGCTCTCGTCGACGCGAAACGGCGAAAAGGCCAGATGGAGGCGATGGCTAGATTTGAAAAAAATGAGAACAAAAAACGGCTAAGTGACAGGGAAAGGGCTGAATTGATCCGCCTCACGGACACAGTGTCTAAGCTTTCCAGGGAAGATGATGACCGACGTCTCGCGGATAGGACTCATTACTTTTCTCTGCTTTTTCAAGCATTTGAGGAGCACCCAGACAAGGTCAGACTGTTCATCAGGCTCCTGGATTACTGCCGCGCCACTGGGTATGATGGACTGAAACGTATTGCTCAGTGGATGAACGAACACCGCCGGGGAGATTTTTTACAGCTGCGGCGCTATCTCGGTGCGCTGGCAATGCACGTCCTTGCTCGCCAGTTGCCCCTGGTCGCCCGCGATGCCAGCGACCGGCAGCTTCTACACAGTCAAAGGGATGCTGCCAAGAAGCACCTGCAGCATGTCGCGGCACTGGACGTGGATGCCTTCGCGAAGGGACGTCCCGACGACTTCTTCCGCACCGACGCCGTCACCGCTCTGGCGGTGGGGCTGCTCGTTGCGGGCACCGTTGTGGACGATAATGCCAAGGAACTGGCAAACCGCCTGACACGCTTGGCCGCGACGTTGCGCGGCCTTTCGTGGGACATCGGATCCGCAAAATGGCAACAGGCCACTGGCCAGCGGATCGGCGTCTGGACCCATTGGGCGGAAAGCCTGGCATGGCCTGCGTCGCGAACGCCGTCCCCAGTCTGGACGGTGGCTGCCCCCCTTCATGATGCGATAGAGAACACCGACTGGTGTAGTCTTCGACGCTATCCTGCTTACTTACCGAAATCCGCCTGGATGGCAATGGCCAAGAAGCCGAAGAGATTGGCCAAGGACGACGCGGGTTGGCTTCTCGACGCGGCAACGGCGCATCCGAAACGCTTTCAACAGCTGGCCACAACATCTCGGATCGCGGTCCAAGAGGTGGGAAAGATTTTTGCCACCATGGCGAAAAGTTATGTTCCGCTGACGGAATGGGTCAAAGCGACTGCTCTCATGGCGGACCATGACCCGAGGGCAGGCGAGTGGACGGCCCTCGAAATCATCCACCAGCTTCTCGCGCCCTTGTTTGAATTCCCAAGCAAGATCGACCCGATCGACATGTTCCATCCCGCCACGATCGGGATTCCGGCTGTGTGGCTCGAAAAGCCGTCAGCAAAGGAGGTGCGCCCTGACGTTTGGACGTGGGAAGGATGGCGCCACATGGCCCGCAGTGGACCTCCCGTTAAACCCGGCTCCTCGACGCGGCAAATGGAATTGGGCTGAAAGCCGCTTGCTGAACGGGTAGCCTCCTTCGGGCTGTTGGGGG
>JADGDA010000370.1 GCA_015228695.1 Alphaproteobacteria bacterium | reverse complement strand
TGTCTGGCCGCCATCGACGACGAAGGTGGCTCCCGTGGTGAAGGAGGAACGCGGCGAGGCGAGGAAGGCCGTGGCGTCGGCGATTTCCTCGGGCCTCGCGAGGCGTCCCAGGGGCACCTCGGCGTCGAGATAGCGGGAAACCGCTCCGGCGTCCTCGTCGAGTTTGCGTTGCCAGACTCCGCCCGGAAACAGGACGTTGCCGGGAGCCACGGCGTTGACCCGCACCCCGTCCCGCCCCCCCAGGGCGGCGAGGTGCTTCGTCGCCATGACCAGGGCCGCCTTGGCCGCCGCGTAGGGAACCGGGGCCTGGATGCGCTCGATCCCGGCGATGGAGGCGATGAGGGTGATGCTGCCCTCCTTCCGGGGCGCGAGACGGCGCAGGGCCGCCTCGGCGAGCAGGGCTCCGCTCAGGAGATTGAGCGAGAGCACCCGCGCCCACCCCTCGGCTCCGTCGATCCCAGGGGGGCGGCCGCCGCCGACGTTCGCCACCACGGCATACACAGGACCGAAGCGCCGCTCGGTCTCGTCCAGAGCGGCCTCGATCACCGGGCCCAGGGTCATGTCCCCGGCCACCGCCGCGACCCTCTCCGCGCCGTGGATGGCGGACAGGGCCAGCCGCGCGGCGTCGAGTCCGGCGGGGTCGCGGGCGGTCAGGCAGACCTTGGCGCCCTCGGCGAGAAAGGTTCCGGCGATGGCCAAGCCGATGCCCCGGCTGGCTCCGCCGATCAGCACCGCCCTGCCGGCGAGCCCCAGGTCCATGGCGTCAGTCTCCTCGGGTCCGGGCCAGCCAGTCCTCGACGAAGACGCGGTTGTCGCGGGCGAGGTCCACCTCTCCTCCGTCCGGGCCGCGCGCGGCCTGAAGGACGAACCAGCGGTCGAATCCCGCGTCCACGATCTTGCGGAAGCAGGTGGCGAAGTCGGCGGAGCCCGTGCCCAGGGGGACGGTTCCCCCGCCCCGGACCCGGTCCTTGACGTGGACGCTGCCGAGGAACGGGCCGATCGCGTCCAGTTCCTCCGCCGGATCGTAGCCCAGCGAGGCACTGTTGCCGATATCGTAATTGGCCCTCAGAAAGGGGTGGTTCACTCTGCCCAGAACGCCGGCGAAGAGGGCGGGGGGCAGGTCGGTTTCCAGGTGCAACTCCACGCCGGCGGCCTCGGCACGGGGCAGGACCTGCCTTAAGACCTCCGCAAGCGCTTCCCGTTCCCCCCCGGTTTTCAAGGAGGAGGCGTCCACGAACGGCAGCACCATGTAGGTCGCTCCCAAAAGCCCCGCGCGGCCGATCAGCCATTCGAGGTGCCCGGCGACCGTCCGGTCCGGCTTGGCGTCGGCCCCCACCAGCCTGCGGCTCATGTAGTAATCGGCGCAGATGGAACGGACGGCGACGCCGTGACGCGCGGACAGAGCCTTCATTTCGGCGAGGCCCGCATCGGTGCCGAGGGGATTCCCGGATTCGAAGGGAACCTCGTAGATCCATTCGATGGAATGGAGTCCGGCGGCGTGGGCGCGGGGAAACTCCTCGCGCCAGCCATCGGCGGGGAACGCCTGGAAGCGCCCGTCGAAGGGCGGCAGCAGCCGTCCCTGCATGATGCTGACGGCGGTCATTTGCTGGAGACGAAACGGTAGGGGGTGGGGGCCTGGGGTCCGCCGCCGCCGTCGCCGTCGCCCCGCGCCGCGTCCCAGGCCTTGATCTGGGCGGCGATGTCCACCTTCACCATCTCGCTCCAGCAGGCGAGCAGGCGGGAGAACACCGGGCCGACCTTTCCGTCGCCGATGGGAAGTCCGTTGAGCCCGGTCACCGGCAGCATGCAGAACGGGGTGCCGGTCATGAACGCCTCGTCGGCGGAATGGACGTCGTAGGGCTCGATGTTGCGCTCCTCCACGGGAAGGCCGAGGCGGGGGCACAGGTCCTCGATCACGGTGGCGCGGGAAATGCCGCGCAGGATGTTGCGGCCCTCCGGGGTGATCACCTTGCCGTTTTTGACGATGAAGACGTTGTCGCCGGTGCCCTCGGCGATGAATCCGTCCGGGTCGAGCAGCAGCGCCCAGTTGTTGTCCCCCTCCACCTGCGAGGCTTCGATGTTGGCCATCAGGTAGTGGATGCGGCTGCGGTTCTTGATCTTGGGATCGAGCAGGGTGGCGGGAATGGCCCGCTGCGAGGTGATCACCGCGTTGATGCCGACGTCGAACAGCGCGCCCATGCCGGCCACGGTCCAGCGCAGGGGGAAGTCGGCGATGATCACGTTGGGTCCCTTTGTCAGCCCGGCCACGCCCTGGTAGATGCCGAGCAGCCCACGGGAGACGTCGATCATCAGCCGGTGCTCGTCATCGGGAGCGAACAGGGAATCGTTGGCCGCGATGACCTCGTGGCAGGCCCGCTCCATCTCATCGAG
>JADGDA010000036.1 GCA_015228695.1 Alphaproteobacteria bacterium | reverse complement strand
TCTCCGGGATCGAGCCCGGCGCCGCTTCATCATGGCCTCGCCTGGGCGCGGGGGGGCTTCGCCGGGGGAGACGCCCGCGCGGTGGCGTTGGGCGGGCTGCGCGGGCTGGCCTTGTTCGGCGCCACCATGGCGACTCTCGGGCTGGCGTTCGATCCGCGATACCGGGACTTTCCCGTCGCGGTGTTCCTGATTCCCGCGCTGGGATTCCTCCGCTTTCCCCCGTCGTCACGGGAAGCCGGGGAGATGGTCGAGGAAGCCTGGCTCGGAGCCGTCCTGGCCCTGGCCGCCGCCGCCGTGCTCGTTCAGGAGGGGGTGGACAACCATCAGGCCCTGGCCTGGGTCGGGGTGGCCCTGGCCCTGGCGTGGCCGGGAGTCCGCGCCGGCTGGCTCCGCGTCAGGTCTCCCTGAGCCGGGCCGCCGTGATCAGCCCGAGCAGGAGCCCGGCGCTCGCCAGCCCCGCGTTGTAGAGCACCAGCCCGGCCGCTCCCGTCACCATGGCAAGAGTCGCCGGGACCCGCCCCCTGCCGCCGAGCGCCAAGGCCAAAACGCCCAGCAGCAGGCTGCCGCCGCCGAGGAGTCCGCTCTGGAACACCGCCACCACGACCAGACGCAGATCGCACCACCAGGGACCAAGCCCCACCTGACAGGCGGCTCCGATGTCCCGGGGTTCGATCATCAGATAACGGATCGCCATGGCCGAGGCCAGCACGACGCCCGCGACGATCATCCCGCCAAGCCCCTTCATCCCGATCCGCGCGCCCATGATCTCTCCCTGTGTTGGTACGGTCTTGTACCAGGAAACCGGAGGAGATCAAACCGGGGGATCAGTCCCAGCCCAGACGGGCGACGGCGGCCAGGGCGCGCGGCAGGTTCCGCGTGGCGAGCATGGAGCGCAGCCGCGCCGCCGCCTTGACGGCGTCGTTTCTCCATTCGGGCTGGGGCGGATCGGCCTTGGAGCGGGCCAGGGCGCGCGAGAACCAGAAATAGCGGCAGACCACCTTATACAGAGCCACGCGCGGCGCCCACCGGCGGCCGGCCTCGTCGAAATAGGCCGACAGCAGGGCTTCCTCGCCTTCCGGCGACAGGTCGGTCTGGGCGCAGAGTGCGGCGAGTTCCCAGTGGGGATCGGACATGCCGGAGCATTGCCAGTCGAGCAGGGTCAGGCCGTCGCTTCCATCGATGAAATTCTCGGGCACGGGATCGTTGTGGCACGGCCTTCGCGGCCCGGCGGTGGCCACCAGCAGGGAGCGGATATCATCCACCCGCCGCTTCTGCTCCGGGAAATCAGGCGATATTTCGGTGGCGAGAGCCTCCTTGTCCCTCATGTTCCTGTCGATCAGGGTGAAGACGTCGTACTCGCCCCTGAACACCGGCAGCGCGTGCAGGCGGGCATACAGGCCCCCCATCCGCGACAGTCGCTCGTGGTCGTGGATGTTCGTGTGGTCCACAGCGAGTCCCTTCACGAACCGGGTCACCATCAGCCCGTCGCCGACGTCGAAGTGGACGACGTCGGGGCCGAGGCCCCCGGTGTGAGCGGCAAAGGCGTTGAACCGCTCCTCCGAGTAGAAATCCCAGCGTATCCCCGGAAATCTCCCGAGCCGCAACACGAACGTCTCCCGCCCGGCAAGGCGATAGCACTGATTGTGCGTCCCCCCCGCCAAGCGCGTGCAGGTCAGACGTCCGCCTCCCCCGATGATGGAGGACGGCAGACGGTGCAGATTGTCGAGAAGCGCCGCGTCCGCCATCACGTCCTCGCCCAGGCGCACCGGGGACGGCGGCGGCTTGGGCGTCGCCCCCCGGAGCATCGCCTGAACCGCCGTCTTCTCCCGCCCCATGGTCAGCAGCAGCGAGGGATGCCAGGGCGTGGCCTCCCCCCTTTCGGGCCAGGGCCAGACCCGCTCGCGCCCGACGACCACGACGCCCGGCTTTCCCATGGCTCCGGCCAGATGAGCCGCCAGACCTCCGCCGGAAACGAGCCCGTCCGCCTCGGCGATCCGGGCGGACAGGGCCGACGGGTCGTTTTCCTCCGTTCCGTCGAGGTCGACGACGGTCACGTCCAGGCCCGCCAGCATCGCCTCCCACTCCCGTTCGTCCAGGCCCCGCCGGTCCACGGCGAGCACGAAGGTTCCCTTGGCGCGCGAGCGCGGGCCTCGCCCGCGCAGCCAGGGCGCGACCGGGGGCCGGTCATCGCTCCCGACGGAGGGGGCGACCGCGAGGAACCGCGCCAGGTCCCCCCAGGAAACCGGCACGGCTCCCTCCGGAGGAGCAGCCTCGGGGGCAACGGCGGCGACCCCCGGCTGGGACGCCCGGATCAGGGGTTCGAGGGAAGGGGCGCAGGCGACGATCAGACGCAGCCCCCGCGCCGTCGCGCGCGGGGTCAGGCCCAGCAGGGCAATCTGTTCCACCAGGGTCAGACCGTCGCAACGGAGAAAGAGGGGAGCCGTGGTCGAAACGACGGAGCCCGTGGCCGGGGGACCGAGAAGGTCCAGCCCCTCGCGCCAGCGGCCGCAGGTCAGCAGGGTCCGCGCCAGCGCTCCCCGGGCGGTGGCCCCGCGATCGATGGCCCGCCGATACCAGGGGACGGCCTCGCCCGGACGCCCGGCGCGGCTGTGCAGGGCGGCGGCCCGCATCGGCGTCTCGGTGTCCTTGGGACTCTCCGCGGCCGCCATGCCGTAGGCCTCGGCCGCCGCGCTCCACTCGCCCACCTTGGCCAGTTGCCGGCCGAGGGCCAGGGGAACACCGGGCAGGTACAGGTCGAGGGCCAGGGCGTCCCGATAGGCCCGGATGGCCTCGGCGGGCCGGTCCAGGCGCGCCAGGACGTTCCCCATCTGCACATGCCGCCACGGATCCTTCGGCGACAGTGTCACCGCATGACGGGCATAGGGGAGGGAATCCTCGTTGCGGCCGAGGTCCCGCAGCGCCGCCGACAGCCCGTGCAGTCCCTCCACGTTGTCGGGAGAGCGGGTCACCACGCGCCGGAACGCGACCACGGCATCGTCCAGCCGCCCGAGACGGCGCAACAGGACACCCAGGCGCAGGTCGGAGGCGGACGTCACGTCCACGGTCGCGGCGGAAAACGCGCAGGCAACCGCCCGTTTGAGGTCTCCCTGTTCCTCGGCGATCTCCGCCAGCAGGAGGTGAGGGGCGGGATGGCCGGGCCGCAGGCCGACCGCGCGTTCCAGGGAAGCCCGAGCCTCGTTCCGCTTCCCCTCCCCCTTCAACGCGCGGGCGAGGGCGATGTGCGCCTCCGCGCAGTCGTCCCTCGCGGCCAGGGCGCTTTCCGCCAGGACGCGGGCGGGGCCGAAGCGTCCGGCCCCGGTCAGGACCTCCGCCAGTTCCGCCAGGGCGGCGGCGTGCCCCATCCCGACCGCCGGAGGGGACGCGGAGGAGGAAGGCCGCCGGGACACCGCGACGGCATAGGCCAACCTCCGCTGCGCGTGGGCCTCCGCGCTCCGCCCCAGGGCGGACAAGGCCTCGGCGAGGATATAGCGCGACGCGAAATGGACGGGATTTTGCCGGATAGCCTTCCGCGCCACCGTTTCCGCCTCGGTCGCGCCCCCCATGGCGAGGTGAGCGGCGGCGTACTCCGACAGAACGTCCGCGTCGAAGGGCGTCCGCTCCGCCGCCAGGGCCAGATGCTCCCGGGCGACGACGGCGAGCCCCTGACGCAGCGCCAGCAGCCCCAGAATCCGGTGAGCCCCGGCATGGTCGCGGTCGGTCTTCAAAAGAGCCCGGCAGGCGTCCCGCGCGGCCTCGTCACGTCCCGTGCGGAACAAAACCTCGGGCGTCGGGCCACCATCCTCCATGATCAGTCGTGATCGAACCAGTCGGGGAGAATCTCCCGCGCCAGCATTTCCTCGTAGGTCGGACGGCGGCGGACGATGGCGAAGGCGTCCCCCTTGACCAGGACCTCGGGCACCAGGGGGCGGGCGTTGTAGTCCGAGGACATTACCGCCCCATAGGCTCCGGCGGTTCCGATCGCCAGCAGGTCGCCCCCGACGACGGGGGGAAGGGAAATCTGCTGGGCGAAGGTGTCGCCGCTTTCGCACACCGGCCCGACCACATCGACCGGATGCCGCCTCGCGTCCACGTCGGATTCGCGGACCGGAGCGATGTCGTGGAGAGCGCCGTACATGGCGGGGCGCACCAGATCGTTCATGGCCGCATCGACGATGACGAAGGTGCGCGTCGCCCCCTCCTTCACATAGACCACCCGCGTGACCAGAATACCGGCGTTGCCGACGATGAGCCGGCCGGGCTCCAGAAGGATGCGGCAACCGAGGCCGCCCAGGGTCTCCCGGATCACCGCGGCGTATTCGGACGGCAACGGCGGCGGACCGGAGCCGTCGCCATAGGGCACCCCCAACCCGCCGCCCACGTCCACGTGACGGACCCCGAGACCGTCGGCGCGCAGCATCGTCACCAGCTCGCGCACCCGCAGGAATGCGTCACGGAAGGGCTGAAGATCGGTCAGTTGGCTGCCGATGTGAACCGCCACCCCCAACGCCTCGACGTGGGGCAGGTCCACCGCCCGGCGGAACACCGCATGGGCGCGGGTCCATTCGATCCCGAACTTGTTTTCCTTGCGGCCGGTGGTGATCTTGTCGTGGGTTCCGGCGTCCACGTCCGGGTTGACCCGGATCGACACCGGAGCCACCAGCCCCAACTCCCCCGCCACTTCGTTGAGGGCGAACAGCTCCGGCTCGGACTCGACGTTGATTTGCAGGATTCCGGCCTTGATCGCGAAGGCCAGTTCCGAACGGGTCTTGCCGACGCCCGAGAACACGATGCGCCGGGCCGGCACCCCCGCCGCGAGGGCGAGGCGCAATTCGCCCTCCGACACCACGTCGGCGCCCGCCCCCAGGTTGGCGAGGGTGCGGACCACCGCGACATTGGAGTTGGCCTTCATGGCATAGTGAATATGGGCGTCGAGCCCCCGCAGGGCGTCCGCGAACACCCCGTAATGCCTCTCCAGCGTTGCCGTGGAATAGCAATAGAACGGCGTCCCCACCGCCTTGGCGATCCGGGAGACGGGAACATCCTCGGCGTGAAGCTCGCCGGCACGGTACTGGAAGTGATGCATGGAACCCTACTCTTTCGGGTATTTGTGCGGGTATTGGGAGCCCTCCGGGGCCTTCCACGCCCCCTTCTTGCCGCAGGCGGACAGCGGCGCGACCAGCACGGCGCCGAGCAGCGCCAGCACGACCAGACGACCCAGCATCAGGACTCCCTCCCGAGTTCGCTCAGACGGGGGGAGGCTACGGCATTTTCGCCCTTATTGCAGCATGTTCCGCGCCCTTCCGGGAAGCGGGCCGAACCGTCGGCCTGATTCGCCGATCCTACCTCACGTCCGTTCCCAGAAATCCTGGCTCCGCCACAACGGGGAGACCCCGGAACCGCTGGCGACGGCACGGAAATAGAGAAGGAGGAAAACCCGTGTCGCCGCAGTCAGACCGGCATCGCGCCGCGCGGTCTCCACCTTCGAGCAGAACTCGTTGACGGTCATTTTCTCGCGGCGGCAGATATCCTCAAGGGCATCCCACATCTCGGGTTCGAGACGGATGCTGGTGCGACGGCCCCCGACGTAAACGTTGCGGCTTTCCAGTGCCATCTATTCTCGTCGAACCTCCGGCGAACCGATGACGGGACGCTCCCCCCTCGCGGGCGGCCCAACATCATGGAACTCCTATAAGGATGTAAAAAAAATGTATTGGTTGAACACCGGGACACAAGCTACGCGGAGTAAGATTCGTGTCAAGGATTTGTTCGTCCGCTACGCATTTCCCCCGGATTTCGCGCCTCCTCCACGGAGGGGGGGCCGTGACGGCGGAGTGGTCCGGGGGCCGTGCTTGCGGCCGAAACGGGCGCCTTCCCCTCCTGCCCGTCCGGTGCCGGCCGGCTGCCACGCGGGGACGAGGTGGCGCTTTCCCGACCCGATCAGGTCGGCGCGTCCCATGGCCTTCAGCGCCTCGCGCAGCATCGGCCAGTTCTCGGCGTCGTGATAGCGCAGGAACGCCTTGTGCAGCCGCCGCTGGCGCAGTCCCTTGGCCGTGACCACCGTTCCATTCCCGCGCACCGGGGCGAGCGGATTGCATCCGCTGTGGTACATGGCGGTGGAAAGGGACATGGGCGAAGGCAGGAAGGCCTGCACCTGATCGGCGCGAAGATCGTTCCGCTTCAGCCACAGGGCCAGATTCAGCATGTCCTCGTCGGTGGTGCCGGGATGGGCGGCGATGAAGTAGGGAACGAGATACTGTTCCTTGCCCGCTTCCCTGGAAAAGCGTTCGAACAGACTCTTGAAGCGGTCATAAACGGCGATTCCCGGCTTCATCATCAGGGCCAGGGGGCCGGACTCAGTGTGCTCCGGGGCGATCTTGAGATAGCCGCCGACGTGGTGGGATACCAGTTCCCTGACATAGGCGGGACTGCGGACCGCCAAATCATAACGCAGACCCGAGGCGATCAGCACCCTCTTCACTCCGGGAAGGGCGCGGGCCTTGCGGTAGAGGCCGATCAGCGGCTCGTGACGGGTGTCCAGATTCGTGCAGATGGTCGGGTGGACACAGGACAGGCGGCGGCAAACGGCCTGGACGGCCGGGTCCCGGCAGTTCATGCGGTACATGTTGGCGGTCGGCCCGCCCAGATCGGAAATCACCCCGGTGAAACCCGCCACCTTGTCGCGGATGTCCTCGATCTCGCGGAGAATCGACTCCTCGGAGCGGCTTTGAGTAACGCGGCCCTCGTGCTCGGTGATGGAACAGAACGCGCAGCCGCCGAAGCAGCCGCGCACAATATTGACCGAAAAGCGGATCATCTCCCACGCCGGAATGGGTGCGCCGGCATAGGTTGGATGCGGCGCGCGCGCATAGGGCAGGGCATAGACCCCGTCCATCTCCGCCGTGGTCAAGGGAATCGGCGGAGGCGACAGCCAGACGTCGCGGTCGCCGTGCCGCTGCGCCATTGCGCGGGCGTTGCCCGGATTGCTTTCCAGATGGAGAGCCCGGGAGGCCTGGGCGTAGAGCACGGGATCGTTCCGCACCTGCTCGAAGGAGGGAAGCCGGAGCGCGTCTTCTCCGGAACCGGGGGAACGGAAACCGGCGACACCGCGCAGGTCGGTCATGTCGCGGGGATGTTCGCCTCGGGCCGCCCGGTGGGCGATGTCCACGATGGCCCGCTCGGCGTTGCCGTACACCAGAAGATCGGCCTTGGCGTCCACCAGGACCGAGCGGCGCACCGTGTCGGACCAGTAGTCGTAGTGGGCGACGCGGCGCAGGGAGGCCTCGATGCCCCCAAGGACGACGGGCGCCTCCCGGTAGGCTTCGCGGCATCTCTGGGCATAGACGATGACGGCGCGGTCGGGACGCCGTCCGCCCGCCCCATCGGGGGTATAGCCATCATTGTGGCGCAAACGGCGGTCCGAGGTATAGCGGTTGACCATGGAATCCATGTTCCCCGCCGTCACGCCGAAGAACAGGGCGGGCTTGCCGAGCGCCTTGAACGGCCCGGCGTCCGTCCACTCCGGCTGGGCGATGATCCCGACGCGGAACCCCTGCGCCTCCAGCAGCCGGCCGACGATGGCCATGCCGAAGCTCGGATGGTCCACATAGGCATCCCCGGTCACCAGGATGACGTCGCAAGCGTCCCAGCCGAGGGCGTCCATCTCCTCCCGCGACATGGGGAGAAACGGGGCGGTCCCGAACCGGTGCGCCCAGTGCTTGCGATGGGAGAACAGACTCAATGCGCGTCCGCCCAATTGCCGGCGTATCCCGCGTCCACCACCAGGGGCACCGAAAGACGGGCCGCCCCCTCCATGATCCGCCGGACCAGAACCGACGTCGCCTCCGCCTCGGCAACGGGAACCTCGAACACCAGTTCGTCATGGACTTGCAGCAGCATGCGCGCGGCCAGCCCGGCTTCCGTCAGGGCGTCGGGCAGGCGGATCATCGCCCGCTTGATGATGTCGGCCGCTCCGCCCTGAATCGGGGCATTGATGGCGGCCCGCTCGGCGAAGGCGCGCATGTTGGGGTTCTTGTCGTGGATGCCGGGCGTCGCGCACTTGCGGCCGAACAGGGTGGTGACGAATCCCTTTCTGCGGGCGTCCCCCTTGGTGCGCTCCATATAGGTCTGGATTTCGGGGAAGCGGGCGAAGTAGGCGTCGATGTAGGCCTTGGCCTCGCCGTTGGAGATGCCGAGTTGGGCCGCCAGTCCGAAGGCGGAAATGCCGTAGATGATCCCGAAGTTGATGGCCTTGGCGCGGCGGCGCAGGGCCGGGTCCATGCCCTCGACCGGCACGCCGAACACCTGGGAGGCGGTGATGGCGTGGATGTCGGCGCCGTGGTGGAACGCCTCCTTCAGGGCGGCAATGTCGGCGACGTGGGCGACCAGCCGCAGCTCGATCTGGGAATAGTCGGCCGAAAGCAGCACATGCCCCGGCTCGGCGACGAAGGCATGACGGATCTTGCGGCCGTCCTCGGTGCGGATAGGAATGTTCTGCAAGTTGGGATCGGTGGAGGACAGACGCCCGGTGGAGGTGATCGTCTGCGCGAACGAGGTGTGCACCCGCCGGGTGCGCGGGTTGATGGAGGCCACCAGGGCGTCGGCGTAGGTGCTTTTCAACTTGGCGAGCTGGCGCCAGTCCAGCACCCGCGCCGGAAGCTCGTGCCCCGCGGCGGCCAGGGTCTCCAGCACCGAGGCATCGGTGGTGTAGGCCCCGCTCTTGGCGCTTTTCTTGCCGCCGGGCAATCCGAGGCGATCGAACAGCACCTCGCCCAACTGCTTCGGCGAGCCGACGTTGAAGGGGGCTCCGGCCAGCCGGTGAACCGTCTCCTCCAGCGCCGACATCCGGGACGCGAATTCGCCGGAAAGCGCCGTCAGGGTCAAGGGATCGACACGAATCCCGTTACGCTCCATGGCGGCCAGGACCGGGATCAGCGGCCGGTCCAGGGTCTCGTGGACGGTGAGCATCCGCTCGGCGAGAAGCCTTGCCTTGAACAGGAGATACAGGCGCAGGGTGACGTCGGCGTCCTCGGCCGCGTAGTCGCGGGCCTTGTCGAGGGGAACCCGGTCGAAGGTGATCCCGCTTTTTCCCGATCCGCACACCTCCTTGAAGGTGATCGTATCGAGGTTGAGGTGAAGCCTGGCCAGTTCGTCCATGCCGTGACCATGGTCGGCTCCGTCCAGCACGTAGGACATGACCATGGTGTCGTCGAGGGGGGCGACGCGCAGACCCTCGGTGGCGAAGACCTGGAGATCGAACTTGATGTTGTGCCCGACCTTGAGCACGCCGGGGTCCTCCAGCAGCGGCCCCAGGCGGGCCAGGGCCTCCGCCACCGGTATCTGGACGGGATCGGCGGCGGCGCTCCCCCCGGTCAGATCGAGGCTTCCCTGGGCCTCGGGCGCGACATGCCGCAAGGGAATGTAGCAGGCCCGCCCCGGCTCCAGGGCCAGCGAGACCCCGACCAGGGCGGCGGCGATGCTGTCCAGGGAATCCGTCTCCGTATCGACGGCCACCACGCCCTTGCTCCGCGCGGCCGCGATCCAACGGTCAAGGACGTCGAGGCGGTCCACCAGTTCATAGTCGCGGGCGGGGGAAGGCTCGGGCGCGACGGGGAGCGGGGCGGAGGATTCGACTCGGGCCAACAGGGTGCGGAACGCCTGCTCCTCCAGGAACGCGCGGAGGATCGCCGGATCGGGTCTGCGCACGGCGAAAGCGTCCAGGGGCGTGTCGACCGGCACGTCGTCGCGCAAGGTCACCAGCCTGCGGGAAATGCGGGCGAGGTCGGCATGGGCGATCAACGCCTCCCGGCGCTTCGGCTGGGGAATCTCGGCGGCGCGGGAAAGCACGGCCTCCAGGTCCCCGAACTGCTCGATCAGAGCGGCGGCGGTCTTGACGCCGATACCGGGGACGCCGGGCACATTGTCGGAGCTGTCCCCGGCCAGAGCCTGCACGTCGGCGACGCGATCCGGCCCGACGCCGAATTTCTCCCGCACCTCGTCGGGGCCGATGGGGCGGTTCTTCATCGGGTCGAGCATCAGGACGGACCCGCCGATCATCTGCATCAGGTCCTTGTCGGACGAGATGATGGTGACCCGCCCTCCCCGCCCGGCGGCCTGACGGGCATAGGTGGCGATCAGATCGTCGGCCTCGAATCCCTCCATCTCGACACAGGCGACGTTGAAGGCGCGGGTGGCCTCGCGGATCAGGGCGAACTGGGGAACCAGTTCGGGGGGAGGGTCGGGCCGGTGGGCCTTGTAGGCGGGGTAGATGTCGTTGCGGAACGTCTTGCGCCCGGCGTCGAACAGCACGGCGAGGTGGCCCGCGTCCGTCTCCCCGATCAGCTTCATCAGCATGGTGGAAAAGCCGTAAACGGCATTCACCGGCGTCCCGTCCGGCCGGGTCATCGGCGGCAGGCCATGGAAGGCGCGGAAGATATACCCCGATCCGTCGATCAGGACGACGTGGCGCAGGGGCTCCGGGTCATCGCTCATAACGGCACTGTCGCAGGCGCGGAGCCGGGAATCAACGAAGGGTTCAGAAAACGGCCCCGATATTCTCGCGGTCCAGCCGCTTGTGATTGACGAGGATCGTGCGCACGGCAAGACTTGAAACCTCGAAATGCCCGGCGGCGTCCTCGATGGCCTCGCCCGAGTAGTCGCCGGCGAGCCTGTCTTCCAATGTATCGAAGGGACACAGCAACTCTGCGGCGAAGGCGCGCTGGAATTTCTGCCGATAGGTGCCGGACTTGGTGGCCGGGAGCAGGCGCTCCTTTCCGTCCCCTCCGCCAATGCGGTCGCCCACCAGACGCGCGAGTTCGAAGCGGCGGCCTTGCCCCCATTTCGAGCTGAGAACGACACGGCCCTCCGCCTCGCCTTCATCAAGCGCGAACGCGAAGTCTCCGCCGGCACGGCCCGCGTCCGCGATTGCCTTCTCCTGCACGCCCGCCATTTGCGCCAGCCTGGAGTTCGAGATCGGGGCGGTCCCCAGGCGTTCCTGTTCCCGCAGAGCGTCCGCCAATTCGACGCCCCGCTTCCACGCGGGCATCTCTCCAGTCGGGGAAGCACCCACACCCGGTGCCAACCGTACGGAATCACGAGGCGATGATACAAAGCCGCTCGCTTCCGCAACTTCGCGCAACCACCCCGCCGTCACGGCACGACCGGTCTGCGCCCTGTTGGCGGCAACCTCATCCATCGCACCTTCGCCCAGAACGGAGGCGTCCGCGATCAGTGAATCAATCACGCTCCCATCGGCCTCATCGGGATCGAACCCGAGAAGAGCCTCGATCTTGCGGCGTCTCGCCATCTCGGGGTCGGCGCGCTCGGCACGCACGTCCCCCCAGACGTGGTGGAGATTGGTATCGCCGATCCCTTCACTCCGAAGTTTTTCCACCACCAGATCGACAAAGCCGTCAAGGGCGCTTTCCAGTTCACCCGCCCGAACAATGGCCGCGAAGTCAACGACATAGCGGAGCGGCTCCTCCGGCCGTGACTGTGTCGGTCTTGCCCGCAGAACCGCACGCTCGCCATCGGAGACAATCTCGACGTTCGGCCACACGTAACCGCCACCGACCGTCGTCAGGCGATGGGCCGCCGCCCAATCCGCAGCGTCCGTACGCGGTTCCCACCGCAGACGCCACCAGTTCCAGGCGAACCATTCGGCAAGCCGGTAAGCGGAAAGATGCGCCTTCTCCCGCACGCGCTTCACGAAATCGTCATACACCTCCGTAAGCCAGACACTGCCGTATCTGATGCCGACCGCCGCAAAGCAGGCCCTCTCCTCCGGAGTCCCGTACCGCAGGGATTCCCACTCCGGGACAATGTCCAGACGAATACTCACCGTCCCCCCCACTCGCGAATCACCTCGGAACGGAAATCATCATCTTCCGGCATGGGGTATCCGTGATAGCGCCCTTCCTCCCTGTTTTCCAACTGCGCCTCAAAGACCACGCCGGTGTCGCTCACCGCCCACACATTCTGCGGCCACCCGCTGCGCTCCTGAACGCTGACCATCCCTTTCCCGATTCCACTTTTCAGAAGCGCCTCGGCGTCCGACTTCGAAAGCGCCCCCCGAGCGTCGCAGAGAGTCTTTCCCGGCCTGGGATTTGCGGGCGGGCTGAGGCCGTAATCGCCGGGATACTTTTTGTGTTCCGGATTGCCCGTATATGTCACCTGGACCAGCAACCAGTCGAGCCTGTCCGGAGCGAGCGCCCCGCCCGCGACGATCCTGCGCTTAGGATTGAATCCCTTGCGTTTCTTCATGTCCCGACGTCCATCCCATCCGCCATCGCAACGGGCATGCGGCAACCGTAATCCTTCGCGCCGGTCCGGCGCAAGCGCCTTGGCCCGTTTCATATCCGCCCGGACCCGCGCGACCGCTCTTGTGTCCAGCCCTCGTTTGGGGGATTAGGAGGGGGATCGAGCAACCTGCCGCTGGGCACCCGTGATCCGTTTCGACGTCAAGCCGTTCGACCGCGACGAATGGACCGGCCTTATCACCGGGCTCCAGGGTCTTAGCCTGCTCCAGACCTGGGAATACGGAGAGGCCAAGGCCGCCGGGGGGCCGTGGCGGGTGGAGCGCGGCGTGTTTCTGAGCGGCGGAGAGATCATCGGCGCGGTTCAGGCGATGGTCCGCCCGCTGCCCCTGGTCGGCGGCGGTCTTGTGTGGATCAACCGGGGACCCCTGTGGCGGCGGGATGCGGAGGACCGGGTGGGGGAGATGCTGCGACTCGCTGGGGAAGCCTGGCTGGCGCGTCGTTTCTATGTGCGGGCGCAGCCGCCGCTGCTCTGTGTGCAGGCGCAGCCGCCGCTGCCGTCCCTTTCCCCCGTGCCCGGCTTCCAGGCCACCGGACGGGCCGGGTGGGCCTCGGCGCTGATCGATTTGACCCTGCCCGAGGAGACGCTGCGCCGCCAACTCGGGCAGAAGTGGCGCAATGTCCTCAACAAGGCGGAGCGGCAGCCCCTGACCCTCCGCATCGGCGACGACGCGCCGGAGTTCGAGGCCTTCCTCGCCGCCCACGGGCAATTTCTCGACGGGAGGGGATTCGCCACCAGTCTGACGCCGGAACTTCTGCGGCGGCTGCGGGAATTCTGTCCACGGGAGCACCGCCCGGTTTCCCTGCTGGCGTCGATGGGGGAGGACGTGGTGGGCTCGGTTCTGATCGGGCGCTATGGCGACACGGCCGAATACCTGTCCGGCAATCTGTCGGACGAGGGGCGCAAGGCGGGCGCGGGCCAGCTTCTCCTGTGGCGGGCCCTGTGCGATGCCAAGGCCAGGGGCGCCGTCCGCTTCGACCTGGGGGGCATGGACGACGCACGCACGCCGCCCGGCATCTACCGCTTCAAGGCCGAGACCGGCGGCGCGCCCTATCGGCTTGCCGAGGAGATCGAGGCCGCTCGCGGCGATCCCCTGTCCCGTCTGGTACGCTGGCGCGCGCGGCGCGCGCTGGCTGATTAGTACAGAGTCGAGCAACGATGACCTCTCCGCGACATCTCCTGGCGACGCCTCTCCTGTCCGCCCACCGGTTGGGGCGGGCCTTCCGGCGTCCCCGGCCCGGAGCCTTCCGTATCCTCCTCCTGCACGGAATCGCCCCCGTGGAGATGGAGGCCCTGGCGCGGCTTCTGGAGGACATCGCCGCCGGAGACGGATTCGTGACGCCGGATCAGGCCCTGGAGCGGCTCGATCCCTCCGTCCCCCCGGACGGCAGGACGCCCACCCTGGTCACCTTCGACGACGGGTTCCGTTCCAACCTGGAGGCGGCGCTGGAGATTCTGCCGCGCCACGGCGTCCGGGCGGTGTTCTTCGTCTGTCCGGGGCTGATGGACGTGCCCGGGGAGGAACAGGCCGCCGCCGTCGCCCGTCACATGTTCCGCGAGGCGAAGTCCGTCTTCGACCTCCCCCCCGCGCCGGTTCTGATGTCATGGGAGGAGGTGGCGCGCCTCGCCGCCCTGGGCCATGCCGTGGGGTCCCACGGGCTGACCCACCGCGATCTGGCGCGCCTCGGCGGGGAGGACCTGGAACGCGAGATCGTCGGAGCCGGAGACCACATCTCCGCCCGCCTGGGACGGCCGGTGGACTGGTTCGCCTACCCCTTCGGCGACATCGGCAGCGTGAGCGTCGAGGCCATGGAGGTCATCTCCCGCCGCTACCGCGCGTGCCGCAGCGGCATCCGCGGGCGGAACGGCAGCGGCACCGATCCCTTGGCCCTCCTCGCCCAACAGGTGGACCTGACGGCGCCCGAGGACTACCGCTCCCTGGCCCTGGAGGGAGGCCTCGACTTCCGTTACCGCGAAGCGCGCGGACGCCTGAACGCCATCGCGGCGACCGTCCGCGAGAGGAAAACGCGCCGATAGATTCCACTACGTTTCCCCCGTCCGCATCGCCTATCATCCGGAGCCTCGGGCCGGAGCCTCGGGAGGGAGAGCGGGCAGTGAGTACGAATGGAACCGGCGTGAGCGTTCTCGTGGTCGCAGGGACCATGCCCAAGGGAGTCGATCCGGTCGAAGTTCTATCCGCCCTTCCCGACTTCCCCTGCCGCGTCCTGACCGCCGCCCGCGCCGACGACGCCCTGGCGCGCCTTGCCGGGGAGCCGTGCGACGCGATCCTGGTGGGCTGGGGCGGACTCGAGGCCATGCGCCGGCTGACGAAGGCGGCGCCTGCCGCTGTGGTCCTGGTCGTCGCCCGCGCCGATCAGGAAGCCGAAGCCATTCAGTCCCTGGCCCACGGCGCCGACAACGTGCTTTTTCCCGACGACATCGAGGGCAGCCG
>JADGDA010000369.1 GCA_015228695.1 Alphaproteobacteria bacterium | reverse complement strand
CCAGCAACCGCTCCAGGACGGTGTGCAGGCGCCGGGCGCCGATGTTCTCGACCCCCCGGTTGATTTCCGCCGCCATGTCGGCAATGGCGGCAACGGCATCCTCGGTGAAATCGAGGGTCAGTTCCTCGGTCGCCATCAGCGCCTTGTACTGCTTGATGAGGCTGGCTTCCGGCTCGGTCAGGATGCGGATGAAATCCTCCCGGGTCAGGGCCTTCAGCTCCACCCGGATCGGCAGACGTCCCTGGAGTTCGGGCAGAAGGTCCGAGGGCTTGGACAGATGGAAGGCTCCGGAGGCGATGAAGAGGATATGATCGGTGCGGACCGAACCATGCTTGGTGACCACGGTGGTGCCCTCGATCAGGGGCAGGAGATCGCGCTGCACGCCCTCGCGGGAGACATCGGCCCCGCCCCGGTCCTCGCGGTTGCAGATCTTGTCCAGTTCGTCCAGGAACACGATGCCGTCGTTTTCCACGGCCGCGATGGCTTCCTTGATCACCTTGTCCTGATCGAGCAGCTTGTCGCTCTCCTCGTTGGTCAGGATGTCGTAGGATTCGGCGACGGTCATCCGCCTCGGCTTGGAACGGACGCCGAAGGCCTTCCCGAAAATGTCGTTCAGGTTGAGCATGCCCATCTGGGCGCCGGGCATGCCGGGGACGTCGATGGTGGGCATGGATAGACCGCCCGAGTCCTGCACCTCGACTTCGATCTCCCGGTCATTGAGCGACCCCTCGCGCAGCATTTTGCGGAATTTCTGCCGGGTCTCGGTCCCGGAGGAACTCCCGACCAAGCTGTCGAGAACGCGCTCTTCCGCCGCCGCTTCCGCCTTGGCGCGGACCTGAACGCGCAGCCTTTCCCGGGTGGAGGTGATGGCGCTTTCGAGCAGATCGCGAACGATGCTCTCGACGTCGCGGCCGACGTAGCCGACCTCGGTGAACTTCGTGGCCTCGACCTTGATGAACGGAGCCTGGGCCAGACGGGCGAGGCGGCGGGCGATCTCGGTCTTGCCGACGCCCGTCGGGCCGATCATCAGGATATTCTTCGGCATGACCTCGTCGCGCAGGGCCAGGGGAAGCTGCTGGCGGCGCCAGCGGTTGCGCAGAGCGATGGCGACGGCGCGCTTCGCGTCCTCCTGACCGATGATGTGGCGGTCCAGTTCCGAGACGATTTCGCGCGGTGTGAACGGGTTCATAGGCTTTCCACGATGACGTTTTCGTTGGTGTAGACGCAAATTCCGGCCGCGATCCGCATGGCCTTGCGGGCGACGGTCTCGGCGTCGATGCCGTCGATGTCGATCAGGGCGCGGGCCGCCGCCAGAGCGAAGGAGCCCCCCGACCCGATCCCGATCAGCCCGTCCTCCGGCTCCAGCACGTCGCCGGTTCCGGTCAGCACCAGGGAGACGTCCTTGTCGGCCACCGCCATCATGGCTTCCAGGCGGCGCAGATAACGGTCAGTGCGCCAGTCCTTGGCCAGTTCGACGCAGGCGCGCGCCAGTTGGCCGGTATGCTTTTCCAGCTTGGCCTCCAGGCGCTCGAACAGGGTGAAGGCGTCGGCGGTGGCTCCGGCGAACCCGGCCAGGATCTGGCCGTCGCCCAGGCGTCTCACCTTGCGGGCGTTGGACTTGATCACGGTCTGCCCAAGGGTCACCTGCCCGTCGCCGGCAACGATCACGCGGCCGTTCTTGCGGATGCTCAGGATGGTCGTTCCGTGCCAGAGGGGCGAATTTTCCAAGGCGATTCGTCTCCGTGAAGCCGGGAAAGGGCCGAAAGTCCCAGGCGGCGGCGCAGCATATCACGCGCGGCGGGGGCCTCACAGAAGTTCGAGAACCTTTTCCGGGGGGCGGCCCAGCGCCGCCTTGCCGTTGGCGACGACGATCGGGCGCTCGATCACCGCCGGATTGGCGACCATGGCGGCGATCAGGCGGTCGCCGTCGAGGGAGGGATCGTCGAGCCCGGCCTCCTTCGCCTCCTTCTTACGCAGAAGCTCGCGCGGTTTCAGGCCGAGCAGGGACAGGATTTTCTTCAACTCCGCCTCGTTGGGAGGGGTTTGCAGGTACTCGACGACGGTCGGCTCGACTCCCCGGTTCCGAAGCAGTTCCAGGGTCTCCCGGCTCTTGCTGCACCGGGGATTGTGGTAGATCGTCACGGTCATGGTCGCATCCTCCCTGCTGTTCAAGAGCTTCTTATACCGCCCTCGCCGGGCGCGGCCGTCCGGCCGCTTGGCCGCGGCCTCAATGGCCGCTTGGTACGGTTTCCGGAAACCGTGTCAGTCCGCGCTTTCCGCGATGTCCCGCAGAAAGCCCTCCACCTGATTTTTCAGGGCGGTGGACTGGCGCGCCAGTTCGTCCGCCGCGCCCAGGACCTGAACCGCCGAACCGCCGGTCTCCTCGGCCGCCTGAC
>JADGDA010000368.1 GCA_015228695.1 Alphaproteobacteria bacterium | reverse complement strand
CAGCCAAAGCAGAAAGCGGCCGACATGGAGAGCCCTCGGCAGCAGATAATGGTAGGCGGCTTCACGGGCGGCGGCGGCGGCGGCGGCGGCGGCGGCATCCTCCGGCCAATCGCGGAGCAGGGTCGATATCCGGGGCAGATCGAGGCAACGGGCGGCGAGCGGCGAGCGTTGCAGTTCGGCCACTTCCGCGACCATCCGCGAACGCCGGGCGGCCAGCCGCCCGAACCATTCCGGGTTCTGCATGCCCATGACGTCCTTGTCGATCGCCTCGGCGGGCAGACGATCGGCCAAGGCGCGGCGGGCAAGCCGACGGGTTATCCCGCCGCGCAGATACTGAGGGGCCGGAACGGCCAGACAGAATTCCACGAGGCGGAGATCGGACAGGGGATCCCGCCTCTCGATTCCGTCGACGGCGCGCCAGGCCGCCCGGCCATCGCTGCCGACGTAGGTGGAAAACCTGTTCACCCGCTCCTGCCAGGGATCCCATGCGCCGGGCGAGGCCGGGCCGTGACTGGCCTCCAGGCAGCGCCGGTACGCTCCGACGTCGCGGGCGAAATCGGGATTGATTCCGCTGAACCGGCTCCACCGTTCCGGTTGCCCCCGCAGGAGCCGTATCATGATCCGGTCGAGCCACGGCGGCATCATCGGCTTCAGAATATACTGGCGCAGGAGCCAGGACCGGCTGTAATTCCGGTGGGGGGCCGTCGCGTTGAGTTCCCGCAGCAACCGGACCCAACGCCCCCGCCGGAACAGCTCGCCCAGATACGACAGACCGTCCCAGCTCCAGGCCGCGTTGCCGGCCTGCCCGTTCAGCATCACCGTGGAGCCAAATTCACCGGCTGTCTCGGAAAGGGGGGCGAACCACGCGGCGTTGGTGGGTCCGTAGATCGGCGTCCCCCCCGCTTCGAACAACCGGGTGGGATCGCTTTCGATCCAGTGCTCCCCCCTGGACCATACCCGCCGCAGGTCCATGTTGGGATGCATCCGGGCAATGGCGGTGACATAGGGGGTTTCGTCGCCGTACCAGCCTCGCGTTACCGGCGGCGGAACGGCGTCCGGCGGGGGGACCAGGGTCAGAGCGAGCAATCGGCCCGGGGCGAGTTGCCGCGCGGCGGAGGTCGCCACCGCAGAAGAATCGAGACCGCCGCTCATGCTCGCCACCACCGGACCGGCGGATCGCAACCGCCGCGCCACCGCCCGGTCGAGCTGCTCGCGCGCCGCCTCGGCGTAGTGGTCGTCGGACGGCAGGCAAATGCGCCGATCCGGGTCGAACGCCCAATAGCGCGATTGCCGCACGCGACCGGCATCGATGCTCACCGCCGTGGCCGGGGGCACGCGGCGGATGCCGGCGTAGAGCGTCTCCTCGGAAAAGAGGAAGTTGAGGACCAGGAAGTCGGCCAGCGCCTCTTCGTTCAGACGCCGAGGGACTCCCGGCAACGCCAACAGGGCGGAAAGGGTGGTGGCAAAGGCGACGAACCCGTCGCCATGGTGGCTATAGAGCGTCCGCTGACCCAACTGGTCGCGGGCCAGCAGCAAACGCCGTTCCGAGGCGTCCCACAGAGCGAGGGCGAATTCGCCAAGCAGCCGTGGCAGCGCCGCCTCTCCCCAGCGTTCCAGTGCCCGCAGCAGCAAAGCCCCATCGGGGATCACCTCCGTGGGATCGGGGGTCAGGCCCAGGGCGGCGGCGATCTCGTCCCGGTTATCGAGGCGGCCGTCATAGACCAGCGCCAGCCGCCCGCCCCCGCCGACCCAGGGTTGCCGCTCGGCGCGGTCCTCGGGGGTGCTGATCCGTTGACGCGCCACCAGCCCGGCCCGCCCGTCGCACCAGACTGCGGCCGCGCCGACTCCGGGCGCCGCCAGCCGCTCCCCGGCGCGCTCCAGGCAACCACGATCCACCGGCGGGCCGGTGAAGCGGACCATCCCGGCGATGGCGCTCATGACCGCCTCCGCTCCGTCCGCGCGGGGACGGTCGCCCGTGGCCACGCGACAAGATGCAATCCGTTCGAGGGGAGGGCGCTCATCCCTTGGATTTTTTCCGCATATCCTCGGCGGCGTCCTTGATATCTCGGGCGCGGAGGAGAACGGGGGAGGTCTTGGGCAGCAGTTTCAGCGCGCGCTCGGCGTGATAGAGGGCCTCTTCCGGTTTCCCCGCCAGCAGGGCGTGCTCGCCCATCGCGTAGGACGCCATCCCCATGTCGCCGGACCGCCCGTGGCCGATGGACATCAGCCGCCAAGCGAACGCATTGTCCGGTTCATGGGTGAGGGCGAGCTTGAGGTGCCGGTTGGCCTCCGGTAAAAGCGCCGGATCATCGAGTTCGATGAGCACCTGGGCCAACGAGGTCTCGACCAGGGAATTCCCCGGCAGCAGGGCCGTCGCCACACGGTAGGCCTCCGCG
>JADGDA010000367.1 GCA_015228695.1 Alphaproteobacteria bacterium | reverse complement strand
CCTTGTCCTCGGACGCATGCTCCTCGGCCTCGCGCACCATGCGTTTGATATCGTCGTCGGACAGCCCGCCCGACGCCTGGATGCGGATCGCCTGTTCCTTGCCGGTGGCCTTGTCCTTGGCGGTCACATGGACGATGCCGTTGGCGTCGATGTCGAAGGTGACCTCGACCTGGGGCACGCCGCGCGGCGCCGGAGGAATTCCCACCAGATCGAACTGGCCGAGAATCTTGTTGTCGGCGGCCATTTCCCGCTCGCCCTGGAAGACGCGGATGGTGACGGCGGTCTGCCCGTCCTCGGCGGTGGAAAAGACCTGGCTCTTGCGGGTCGGGATGGTGGTGTTGCGGTCGATCAGACGGGTGAACACGCCGCCCAGGGTCTCGATGCCCAGCGACAGCGGGGTCACGTCGAGCAGGAGGACGTCCTTGACCTCGCCCTTCAGCACGCCGCCCTGGATGGCGGCGCCGATGGCGACCACCTCGTCGGGATTGACGCCCTTGTGGGGCTCGCGGCCGAACAGGTCCTTCACCGTCTGCTGGACCTTGGGCATCCGGGTCATGCCGCCGACCAGGATGACCTCGTCGATTTCGCTGGCCTTGAGGCCCGCGTCCTTCAGGGCCTTCTTGCACGGATCGACGGTGCGGGAGATCAGGTCCTCGACCAGGGCTTCGAGCTTGGCGCGGGTCAGCTTGATGTTGAGGTGCTTCGGCCCGCTGGCGTCGGCGGTGATGAACGGCAGATTGACCTCGGTCTGCATCGAGCTGGACAGCTCGATCTTGGCCTTTTCCGCGCCTTCCTTCAGGCGCTGGAGGGCAAGCCGGTCCTTGCGCAGATCGATGCCGGACTCTTTTTTGAACTCGTCGGCCAGATAGTCCATGATCCGGGCGTCGAAGTCCTCGCCGCCGAGGAAGGTGTCGCCGTTGGTGGACTTCACCTCGAACACGCCGTCGCCGATTTCCAGCACGGACACGTCGAAGGTGCCGCCGCCGAGGTCGTAGACGGCGATGACGCCGGATTTCTTTTTATCCAGGCCATAGGCGAGGGCGGCGGCGGTCGGCTCGTTGATGATGCGCAGCACTTCGAGACCGGCAATCCGGCCCGCGTCCTTGGTGGCCTGCCGCTGGGAGTCGTTGAAATAGGCCGGAACGGTGATCACCGCCTGGGTGACCTTCTCGCCCAGATAGGCCTCGGCCGTTTCCTTCATCTTGCCGAGGATAAAGGCGCTGATCTGGCTCGGGGAATACTTCTGGCCCTCGGCCTCGACCCAGGCGTCGCCGTTGTCGGCGCGCACGATTTTATAGGGGACGAGATGCCGGTCCTTTTCGGTCACCGGGTCGTCGGCGCGGCGGCCGATCAGGCGCTTGATCGCGAACAGGGTGTTTTCGGGGTTGGTGACCGCCTGACGCTTCGCCGGCTGACCCACCAGCCGTTCGCCGGCATCGGCGAAAGCCACCATCGAAGGGGTGGTGCGCGCCCCTTCCGCATTCTCGATCACGCGGGCATCCCTGCCTTCCATGATGGCGACACAGGAATTCGTGGTGCCAAGATCGATACCGATGACCTTGCTCATGTTCGTCCTCTACCTATCACACGGAGCGGACCCCCGAGCCCTGGACGGCACTGCGGGACTCCCTCGCCATTCACAAACCCAACCCGACCTCGCGCCGGGCTGTAGCTATATAGGACTCCCCGACCGCCGCCGCAACCCGAGAGGCTGGGCATGTGTGGACGGGTACGGGATGATGGATTACTTGACGACCAGCCACCCTCGGCCGGGGGGCGTTTTTCCCGCCGGTCCGTTATCCGTCTTTTCGTTGGCGGCGGCGTCGAGTTTCTTGAACAACTCCATGAAATCGGCGGGGGTGATCGGGCGGCTGTAATAATAGCCCTGTCCCTGCTCGCATTCGAGACCGCGCATGAACCGGATCTGTTCGATGGTCTCCAACCCCTCGGCCACGATCTTGAGGCCCAGGCTTTTGGCCAGGCTGACGATGGCCTTGACGATGGCCACGTCGTCGCTGTTGGTGGGAATGTCGCGGACGAACGACTGATCGATCTTGAGGGCGTCGATGGGGAATTTCTTCAGGTAGCTCAGGGACGAGTAGCCGGTGCCGAAATCGTCGATCGACAGGGTGATTCCCAACCCCTTCAAGGCCCACAGGGCCGAAATCGCGTCCGTCGCGCTTTCGACCAGCATGCTTTCCGTCAGTTCGAGTTCCAGGAGTTCGGCCACCATGCCGGTTTCGGAGATGATCTCCTGCACGCGGCTGATCAACGCGCTGTCGCGGAACTGGCGCGCCGACAGATTGACCGCCACCCGCATCGGCGGCAAGCCGGCCTTGGCCCACCGCCCGACCTGAAGGCAGGCCTCGCGCAGCACCCACTCGCCGATGGGAATGAT
>JADGDA010000366.1 GCA_015228695.1 Alphaproteobacteria bacterium | reverse complement strand
AGAGACCGGACCCCGCCACCCCCTCGGAGGAGGAGGAAGCACTGCCGCCGGAGGCGAAAAGCGTCTCCGCCGCCCGCGCCGGCCGCCCCATCGGCTCCGCGCGCTCCGGGGCCGCGCGGGCGCCCGCCGTGCCGGAGGGTTCCAGAAGCGCGGCGAAGGTCCGGCCGCTTTCCCCCCGGACATCGAAATAAACCCCATCCGGGGCCGTCTCCAACTCGGCGCTCCGCCCGTCGAGACCGACCATCACCGGGGACGACCCGTATGTGCCGGTTCCATAGGCGTCATAGGCCGGCTGGGAACCCGAGAGAAAATCCGCCCGCGTGGTCAGGGCGAGGTCGTCGACGGTCGCCGAGGCGGTCTCGCTGCGGTTGTTGATCGCGATCTCGATGCGGGAGGCCGCCAGGACGAGATCCTCCCGGCTCCCCGACGCGGCCTGTTGCGCCAGGGGAGACGTCGTCACGTCCGCCATCTTCTCGCTCAGGGCGACGGCCAGCCTCTTGTCGACCTCCCTGGCCGAGGTTTCGCTGACGCCGATGGAACGGACCAGTTTGCCGACGTCCTTGAGCAGGGCGCCGAGGGAGGCGTTAACCTCCTGCCGCGCCTGGGCGCTTCCCTGCGCCGCCTGGCTGGCGTCGAGAGTCGTGGACCGGCTGGACCCCGTCCGCGCCTCCAGGGCCGCCTGCACGGCGTCGGTCAACTGCGTCGGGCGGGCGAGGGTGGTGGCCGTCCCCCCGACCGCCGCCAAGGCGGTCTCCTTGGACGGGACAACCTCGGGGGACAGAGGCGAACGCACAGCACTCTGCGCAAGGTAAGCCGCCATCGCGGCCCCGGACAGGGAAGAGGACAGATCGAATTCGCCCATCTCGGCCTCCTTCTGAGCAGCCCCAGCCGCAGACCCATGCCACCGAACATACGGCGACACGACGCCATCGACGTGCGGCGACATTCTGCCCCACACCGCGATTCTTACACGATTTCAACGAAAAAATCAATGCCCCGCATCGCAACCAAAGATCGCCGTGCACAGGCCTGCGCATCCACGTCTTGCCGTCTGGTCCGAGCCAGAAGGAGGCCCGTAGGTGCGCGAGCCCGCGCATGACGATCTTTGGCTGTGACGCGGAGCCTTGAAGCCGCAAAAATTAACTTCTCGCCAACCTGGATTCCGTGCCCCGAAAAGACACGGCCCCCGGCGCTCGCGGCGGGCTTAACCGGCCCCCACGCCAGGGGGTCGCAAAAGCTCTCAGGCGGCGTCCTCCTTGCGGCTCTTGCTGGAGCTGACGTAAGCGATGGAGGCGTGATCCGGACAATAGGGCTTTCCGGCCGCCACCCGTTTTCCGCAGAAGTGAAAGTTGGCGTCCCTCGGATCGCCGATCGGCCAGCGGCAGGTCAGGGCCGACAGATCGACCACCGAGCGGATCTTGGTGTCCTCCTTCTTCTCCGCCTTGGCGCGGCGGATGGGCGATGGACGCCCCGTCAGGCCGAGCCGATGCGCCTTCCCCACCACGGCGTTCTTGGAAACGTCAAGTTGCCGCCCGATCTCACCCGTCGTCAGCCCCTCATTCCACAAGCGCACAAGCTCAGCGATGCGCTCGTCGGTCCAAACCACCGTCACTTCAGCCATGGTACCGCACCAATTCATGCTACACGCGACCGCGCGGCGGGACACGCGCCCCACCCGGCCACCAGTTCACAAAAACCAACCGAAGGAAAGGACGGCCGCCCGAAACGCGCCGCACCGGCAACGCTCCGCGAGGGTACGCGCCCGACGATTCTCCCGGACCCGTCCGATCCGGGGGGATTCTCCCTGCAAACGGCCTTGGCCGCAACCGTCATTTTCTCAACGCAGAGTGTCCCCATCGGCATATCACCTTGCAGTCGGCGCCGGCATATGCAGAATCACTCTAAAGTGATATCGTGCGGGCAGGGACTGATTGATGGGAGGCTGGCTGATGACAGGGGGGATTCCCGTTCGCCGTGGTACGGCACTTCTGGCTCTTGCGTTGCTTCTTCACACCGGGAGCGCCGGAGCGGAGGCGTTTAAACTGGAACTGCCGGTGGATTGCCTGGGCTCGCATTGCTGGATCGCCCGTTATGTCGATGACGATCCCGCCAAGGCCAGCGTGCGGGACTACGGTTGCGGGCGGGCGGCCCTGGACGGCGACACCGGCATGGACATCGCCCTTCACGATCAGAAAGAGATGATCAGTGGCCGGGGCGGCTCCGTGTTTGCGGCCGCTCCGGGAAAGGTCACCCGTGTCCGCGACGGCATGGAAGATGCCAGCGTCGTCGTCCTCGGCCCGGAAAAGGTCAAGGGCAAGGAGTGCGGCAACGCCGTCACCCTCGACCACGGGGACGGCTGGGAAACCGAGTACTGTCATCTTCTGAAGGGCAGCATCGCCGTCGTGGAGGGAGAGGCGGTCGCCGTTGGT
>JADGDA010000365.1 GCA_015228695.1 Alphaproteobacteria bacterium | reverse complement strand
TACCCCGGAGTCGTTGCCCTGCGCCCTGGAGGTCCGATTGCAACGGGGGCCGTTTCCCTGTAGCCTCGGGCCGCTTGGGCTTCGTTGGAAAAATCCGGGCGGGCATGTTCGCTGACCAGACACTGACCCCGCGCGAGGCGGTCCGCCTGTGCGCCCTTGGCACCATCGCGGCGGGCCACATGCGCTACAGCGCCCTGGCGGGCGCGGTCCGGCATTTCATCAGCCGTATCAGCGGCCCCTCCCTCGAACTGCTGGGACCGTCGATCGAGTTGCTGCGGTATGAACGGCTGGTCGAGCCGGTGGATGGTCCGGTGAGCGGATGGGGGATGGAGGACGACGCCCTGTTGCGGATCACGCTCGCCGGCTGGTCCGAGTTCCGGCGGCTGATGACCGCCCGGACCCGCCCGTCGAGCGACCTCAGCAAATTGATCACCGCCCTCAAATTCCGCTTCCTCCATCTGCTGGACGAGACCGACCGGGCCATTCAGGGGATGATGCTGGTCGAGGCCTGCGAAACCGAACTCAACCGCCTGCTCGACCTCCGCAACGGCGGGATCAACGAGGAAAGCGGCTTCCTGGACTGGCTGGCCCTGGAAATCGCCCAGGCCGAGGCGCGCCTGGCGTGGATGGAGGCCCGTCACGCTTCTCCCGAATCCCCCGGTCCCGAATCCTCCGACCGTCAGTAAAGCTCCTGGCCGCCGGCGATGTAGATTTCGGAGCCGGTGACGTAGGCGAAATCGTCCGTGCACAGACGGAACACCGTCCCCGCCACGTCCTCCGGCGTCCCCATGCGGTCGAGGGGAATGCGGGGGATGAAGGCCTCGTAGTCGGCCGAGACCATGTCGGTCTTGATCTCTCCCGGCGCGACCGCGTTGACCCGGATGCCCAGTTGGGCCATCTCGGCGGCCATCTCGCGGGTCAGGCCCGACAAGGCCGCTTTCGAGGTCGAATAGGCCGAGCCGGCGAAGGGGTGCACCCGGTGCCCCGCGATCGAGGTCACGTTGACGATGGCGCCCCGGCCCCGGTGCAGGTTTCCGGCGAACCCCCGCGCCAACAGCAGCGGCGCGAAGAAATTCAGGGCGAATACCTGATGCCAGCCGTCGATGGGGCCGTTCAGGACCCCCAGCCGCTCCTTGAACGGGGTCTTGGGAGACACGCCCGCGTTGTTGATCAGGGCGTGCAGGGGACCATCCCCCAGCACGCCCGCCGCCTCCCCGACGAACCGGGCGAGGCTGGCCGCATCGGCCAAGTCCACGGAGAAGTGGTGCGTCCAGTGGGGGTCCCTCTGGCACACGTCGGGCGCCCCTGCCCGCGCGCAGGTGATGACCCGCCAGCCCTCGGCCATGAAACGCCGCGCGATGGCCTGTCCGATGCCACGGCTGGCCCCGGTCACGATGGCGGTTCGCGGAGGATCAATCATGGTCAACACCTTAACCCGTCGGGGTCCGCAATTCCACCGGCGCCCGGAACGAGAAGGCGGGGGGTGCGGCGGCCACCGCCGCGCGGGCGGCTTTCAGGCGGGCCTTGAGGGAATCGGACAGACGTTCCACCCCCCCGGCCGCCTGGGCGATTTCCAGCAGCGACGGCACCCCTTTCTCGCCGCCGAGAATCTGTCCTCCGTGGCGTTCGGCGGCGTGGAGGAGGTCGCGGATAAGGGTCCGCCGGTTGGCCATCACCGCCTGACGGGCTCCGGCCAGCACGCTTTCCCCTCCCTCGGGAGCGGTCAGGGTGACCCGGTGGTGGAGATCGATCCCCACGGGCGAAAGGTGGCCGTACACGGAAAGATCGACGGCGAGGGCGGCGGCCATGTCCCGTTCGAGGGAGCGGATGGCCTCCCGGTAATCGGCATAGGCCGCGAGGACGTCGGCAACGGCGGCGGCATCGGCGGGAACCGTCATGTTGACGTCGGTGGACACGCTCCAGGGCTTGAGACGGCCGGGGGGAACGGCGCGGGCGCGGGCGCGGGCCAGATCGGGCGCGGCTTCGCGGATGGCGTGGAAGGTCTCCATTTCCATCCCCGAGGAGAAACCGACCCCGAAATCGATCATGACGCCGCCGATGGTCTCCGTGTCGGGGTCCATCAGCCCGAACAGGACGTCGTCGATGGAGTGCTCCGACCAGCCGGTCAGGCACGCCAGCATGTCGGCGTTGGCGTACTCGCACGACTGGAGCAGACTCTGGGCCTTGCCTCGGGCCGGGTCCTGGGCGTGCTCGATGAATGCCGCCAACGAGTCCCGGCTGACGAGTTCGACGCCGTTGAGCAACGTCTCCCCCCGCGTTCCTGCCAACGCACCGCCCGCCGGGGGAAGCCCGATCCGGGTCCACGGGTCCAGGTGAACCAGCAGCTCGGCCATGGCGTCGACGTCTCCGCCCTGCACCGGCAGGACCAGCCCGAACTCGGCGGCGGGAACCATGAAGAAGCGGAACAGGGCGGCGGAGACCATGCCGGTCCATCCCTGAAGCCCCTCCA
>JADGDA010000364.1 GCA_015228695.1 Alphaproteobacteria bacterium | reverse complement strand
TGCAGTTCCCGGATCGCCATTTCGATGTTGCGGGTGCCGATGGTCGGGTTGTCGCCGCTGGTCGGCAGCACGTTGGCGCCGCCAAACACCTTGGCGCGCAAGTCTTCCATCCGGCTGCCGAGGTCCAGCATTTCGCGGACCAGGGCTTCCACGGCGACGTTGCCATAGCGCAGCGACGGCTCGCCCTGATGTTCCCAACTGGGGAGGAGGAAATGGTTCATCCCTCCGAAGCGCAGGGATTTATCCCACAGGCACACCGCGACGCAGGACCCCAGGATGGTGGTGATCAGGCGCGGTTCCGGGAAACAGATCATCTCGCCCGGAAACAGATGAACCTGCTGCGACCGGAGGGTGGCCGGAATTCCTCCGTTCATCAGGGACTCCCGTCCGCGGCCCGCCAGCGCACGATTTCATCCCGAAGGCGTTCCAGGGGAACGACGCGCTGCGCCGCGCCCAGCTTGATCGCCTCCCTCGGCATCCCGAAGACGACGCAGGACGACTCGTCCTCGGCGATGGTCTGGGCCCCGGCCTGGAGCATCTCCAGAAGCCCCCGCGCACCGTCGTCGCCCATCCCGGTCATGAGGATTCCCAGGGCGTTGGACCCGGCGTAGCGCGCCGCCGAGCGGAACAGGACGTCCACCGAGGGACGGTGGCGGGAAACCAGGGGCCCCTCCTTGATCTCGACGTAATAACGGGCCCCGCTGCGCTTCAGGAGCATGTGGTGGTTGCCGGGAGCGATCAGGACCTGCCCCCGGAGCACGTTGTCCCCGTTGGCCGCCTCCTTGACCGTCATCGCGCACAGGGAATCCAGGCGCTTGGCGAAGGCGGTGGTGAAATGTTCGGGCATGTGCTGGACGATGGCGGTGCCCGGCGCGTCCGCGGGCAGCGCTTCGAGCAGGACACGGAGGGATTCCGTGCCGCCGGTGGAGGCGCCGATGCACACCACCCGCTCGGTGGTGCGGGCCAGGGCCGACGTCGTCCGCGAGTCGGGGGGAGGAAGAATGACGTCGGCCGACAACTTTTTCGTCACCAGACGCGGCGCCGGGGATGAGGACAGGGGGGAGGGAGACAAGGGACGGAGCCGGGCCACGGCCGCCGCCTTGACCGCGTCACAGATGCGGATACGGGATTCGAGAAGGAACTGGCGGCTTCCGACCCTGGGTTTCAGGATGACCTCGACCGCCCCCGCGTCGATGGCCTGCATGAAGGTTTCCGATCCCTCCTCGGTCAGGGAGGGGCAGATCACCACCGGCATCGGCCGTTGCTGCATGATCTTGCGCAGAAAGGTGATCCCGTCCATGCGCGGCATCTCGACGTCGAGAACGATCACGCCCGGAATCTCGTCCTGGATCAACCGCGCCGCGATGTACGGGTCGCCGGCGGTCCCCATCACCTCGATTTCGGGATCGCCGTTCAGGACCTCGGTCAGCGCCTGACGCACCGAGGCCGAGTCGTCCACGATCAGGACCCGGATCTTGTTTTTTCCGTTCACGCCAAACTCCTGCTCAGACCCGAACATAGACCGTCGGGGCCGCCTGGCGAAGGGGAAGAGTGAGGTCGCCCAGGTGCTCGGAGTGGCCCACGAACAGATAACCGCCGGGGACGATCTGTTGGCAGATCCGTTCCAGGACCATCTGCCGGGTCGGGCGCTCGAAATAGATCAGGACGTTGCGGCAGAACACCACGTCCTGGGGCTCGACGATGCCGTAGGCCGGGGCCATGAAGTTGAGGTGCCGGAAGGAGACCCGGCGGCGGATTTCCGGGCCCATGCGCACTTCCTGCCGCTCGGTCTCGCGGGAGCGCAGCAGATAGCGTCTGCGCATGGGCATCGGCACCGGCCCGATCACCTCCTCGGGATAGACGGCCCTCCGCGCGGTGCGGAGCACGTCGGTACAGATGTCGGTCCCCAGGATACGGAAATCGAATCCCGGCTCGACCATCGCGACGTCGCTCAACACCATGGCCAGGGTATAGGGCTCGGCGCCGGTGGAACAGCCCGCGCTCCACACCCGGAGCGGCCGCCGCCGCCCGATCCCCGCCTGAAGCAACTCGGGAACAACCGTCCCGGTCAGAATGTCGAAATGCTGGGCTTCGCGGAAGAACTCGGTCTTGTTGGTGGTGATGACGTCGATAAGGTTGGTGATTTCCTCGGCCAGACCATTGCGATGGAACAGATAATCGCAGTACTCGTCATAGCCCTTGAACCCGAGCGCGCGCAGGCGGCGGCGCAGGCGCCCCTCGACCAGGATGCGCTTGATCGGAGGGGTGCGGATGCCGCAATAGCCCTCGATCAGCTCCGCCAGACGGCGGAAATCGCGATCGCCCAGGCGGGCGGAGTGGATGTCGGCCGTCGTGACCGGAGGAGACGCCATCGAACCGGCCTTTCATACCGCCGAGCCGATAAATCGGCTCGCCGTATTTCCCTCGCCGGGCGCGACCCTTCGGTCGCTTGGCCGCGGCCTCAATGGCC
>JADGDA010000363.1 GCA_015228695.1 Alphaproteobacteria bacterium | reverse complement strand
CTCGGCGATGGGAATGAACTCGACCGGAGAGACGGAGCCCAGGTCGTTGCTGTGCCACCGCAAGAGGGCCTCCGAGCCGACGACCCGTTCCGTCGCCAGATCAACCTTCGGCTGGAACAGAAGCTCCAGTTCCTTGCGTTCCAGCGCGCGCCGCAGCCCGCTTTCGATCCGCAGATGGCGCTCCATGTGGGCACTGAGCGCGTCCGTGTAGAAGGTGAAGTTGCCGCTGCCCTTGCGCTTGGACTCGTTCAGCGCGGTATCGACGCGCTTCAGCAGGTTGGAGGGATCGTCGGCGTGATCGGGATACATGGCGCAGCCGACGCAGGCGCTGATGTAGACCTCCCGGCCGTCGATGTCATAGGGGGTCGCAAGCTGTTCCAGAACCTCGCGCGCGGTGGCGGCCACGGCCTCGGGGCTGCGGACGTTCTCGATCAGGATGGTGAATTCGTCGCCGCTGAGACGGGCGACGGTGTCGCCCTCGCGCACGCACCGCTCCAGACGGCGCGCCGCCTCCCAGAGAACATGGTCGCCCGCCTGATAGCCCAAGGTGTCGTTGATGTTCTTGAAGCGGTCGAGGTCGATGAACAGAAGACCGATGGAACGCGGAGGACCATCGGTGTGGCGGGTGATCAGGTCCAGGCGCTCGCGGAACAGGGAACGGTTGGACAACCCGGTCAACGGATCGCGGCTGGCCAGGAACCGCAGCCGCTGCTCGTTCTGTTTGCGCTCGGTGATGTCCCGGACCACGCCGATGAACAGGCGTTTGTCGCTCAGGACCATCTCGCTCACCGCGAGGTCGAGGGGAAACAGGGAACCGTCCTTGCGCAGGCCTTCCAGCTCGGCGCTCCCCCGGCCGACGACCTTGGCGGGGCCGCCGCCGAGGTAATGTCTGAGGTAGTCGCCGTGGCGGCTGCGATGGGGCTCGGGCATCAGCATGTTGACGGGACGTCCCAGGACCTCGTCGGCCTCGTAGCCGAAGATTGTCCCGGCGGCGGGGTTGAAGCTCTCGATCAGGCCGTTGACGTCGATGGTGATGATGCCGTCCACGACGGTCTGCATGATCATCCGCAGACGTTCCTCCCGCGCCTGAATGGCGCGGATGGAGCGGATGCGGTCGGTGACGTCGGCCACGGTGACCGCGCAGCCGTCACGCAGCTTGACCGCGACCACATGCAGCCAGGACTGATGACCGCTCTCCTCGAACGACCACTCGATGTCGAGGGTGATGGATTTCTCGACCACGGCGACCAGTCCGTCGAAGAACCCCCGCTCCCGCGCCGAGGGGATCTGTTCCAGAAGGGTCTGCCCCATCAACTCGCGCGCATGCCGCCCAAGAACGCGCTCGCAGGCGGGATTGGCGAGCCGCCAGAGGAAATCCACGACCGCGCCCGAGTCGGAGCGCACGGCCTCCAGCGCCATCACCGCGTCGCGGGCGCTGCTCAGCACCCCGTCGAGGAGCGCGCCGCTCTCGCCCAGTTCCGAAAACACCCGCTTGCGCTCGACCGCGTACCGGACGGAACGCTTGAGCTGGCCCGAATCGAACTCCCCCTTGATCAGGAAATCCTGCGCCCCGTGCTGGACGGCCTTCAACGCCACGCTTTCGTCGTCGAGGCCGGTCAGGACGATCACCGGCACCCCCGGATCGAGGGCCAGCATCTGGTCCAGGGTCTCGACTCCCGAGGAATCCGGCAGGCCCAGATCGAGCAGAACGACGTCGAAAGGATCACCCCCGCGCAGGAGAAGGCGGCTTACGCCGGCAAGGGAGGATGCGATCTCGACCGTGAATTCGCGGGGCTCGCCCCGTTCCAGGAGAGTCTGGATCAGACGGGCGGTTGCCGGATAGTCTTCGACAAGCAGAACTCGCAGCATCCGCCGCCCCTCCGCCGCCCAGGGCAGAAGCCCAGCGCGCAGGACCAGCCCGCGTCCGAAACCACCCCGTCACAACCCGACAAGGGTCGACACCACGAACGCTATCCGGTCAATATGATCCAGTTTACATGGGGAGGCGGGACCGGGTCAATGAGGTCAGTCAATCTCGCGTCCGTGGCGCGTCTCGGCCTTTCCCTGGTCCTGACCTTCGCGGGCCTTCTGGCCGTCACCTTCCTGATCGGACGGATGAGCCCGGTCGATCCGGCGCTGGCCGTCGTCGGCGACCGGGCCGACGCCGCGTCCTATGCCCGGGCCCGCGCCGCCCTTGGCCTCGACCTGCCGCTGGCCGGACAGTTCCTGGCATACGCGGGCAGAGTGGTCCGGGGCGATTTCGGGACCGCCGTGTTGACGGCGCAGCCGGTGCTGGAGGACATCCGCCGCGTCTTTCCGGCCACCCTGGAACTGGCGACCCTCGCCACCCTGGTCGGAGTCCTCCTCGGCGTGCCCATGGGCGTCGTCGCCGCGACCCGCAAGGGACGCTGGCCGGACCATCTGATCCGGGTGGTCGGGCTGATGGGCTACTCGGCCCCGGTGTTCTGGCTCGGAC